>JALYJZ010000114.1 GCA_030775025.1 bacterium | reverse complement strand
GGCGACAACCCATTCAAGCTACATTCGTTCGTGGAGTATCCCCAGGAATCGTTTACGATCGCGCCGGGTGAAGCCCGCCGGGTGTCGTTCAGGATCGACGTGCCCGACGGGGTATTCCCGGGCGGTTACTTCGGCAGCATGCTCTTCCGGGCCGTACCGGCCGACGAAGAAGCCGAAGGCACGAGCGTGGAGCAGGGTGGGCAAGTCGGCACACTGTTCGTGATCACCGTGTCTGGAGATGCCGATGTGCGCGGCGAGCTGGCCGCGTTCGACCTGGCACGGAACGGATTCGACGCCACGAAGTTGTTCGAGGGAGTCTGGAAGAATACCGGGAATACCGACGATCGGCCGCTTGGCGTGGCCTACGAACCGGAAGGGACGCTCACGGTCAGGAACATGTTCGGAATCGTCGTCGCGGAACGGGAAGTGAAGGGTCCGTTGGTCTTCCCAGGCGCGGAACGGCGCCTGGAGACGTCCATGAAGAAGTCGCTCTGGCTCGGGCGGTATACGGCCGAACTACGCCTGAAATCGCCCCGGGGCGGACAAGTGAGTGCCCAGGAAACCTCGTTCTGGGCGATTTCGCCGCTCGGAACCGCCTTGGCGGGCTTACTCGTGCTCTTCCTGGTCGGCCTAGCGTCCCTTCTGAGGCGTTATCACAGGCGCCGTCCGCCAGCGCCTCCGGTCCACTCCGGCGGCCGGCACGACGTCTGACCCGCCCGCCTTCACGCGAAACGCCTAAAGCATTGACAAAATGCCACTGTTGTGCTATTATTGGTTAATTTTCCGGAACACCCGTCCGGGAAACGAAACACACATCACAACACGCCCGTGCGCATCCCACGCCCACATAGACGCCTTCACGGCACTTCGCTCCGGCGGCTTGCCCAGTCGGTATTCCTCCTCGGATTACTGGCTGTTATCGGCTTGTTCGCCGCCGCGCCATCGCCGAATACGGCCGCGATCAACAAGCAGGTGAACTTCCAGGGCCGTCTGACCGACTCGGCGGGGAACATCGTCGGGGACGGTGACTACAACATGGAGTTCAAGCTCCATAACCACGCGACCAACACCGGCGGCGGACAGGGAACCTGTTCCGGATCCTGTCTGTGGCAGGAGACCCGGATCAGCACTGACCAAGTGACGGTCAGCCGTGGGTTATTCTCGATCCAGCTCGGCGAAGTGGCCTCGCTGGCCGGCGTGGACTTCGGCCAGGATCCGATCTACCTTTCGGTACGAATCGGCGGGACCGGTTCACCGGCTTGGGATAGCGAGATGACGCCGCGCCACCGGCTTGGCGCCGCGCCGCAAGCGATCGAGGCGGACCATGCCGCCACCGCGGACTCGGCCACGACCGCGACGACGGCTACCAACGCTACTAATGCCACAAACGCCACCAATGCGACGAACGCCGACACGCTGGACGGCCAGCACGGTAGTTACTACCAGGACGCGGACAACATCAACGCGGGCACGCTGGCGGACGGACGGCTTTCCAGCAACGTGGCGCTGAAGAACGCTGCGAACACCTTTACCCAGTCGCAGACGATTAGCGCGGCTGGCGGCAAGACGACGTTGCAATTGTCGAACACGGGGACGGATACGGGGCTTACGCTGGGCGGGGACACCAACCTGTACCGGTCGGCTGCCAACACCCTGAAAACGGATGACAGCTTCGTTATCCAGCGGGGTTCGACGACCGCCTTCGAAGTGCAAAACACTGGAGGGACAGGCATATTCACCGTCGACACGAGCAATGCCGACATCTACGTGAATGATGGCGGCGGTGCCACCGGCACGTCTTACGCCGGATTCAACAACCGCGCGTTCTTCGGGTACGATGGCGCAACCCAGGATGCCGCCATCATCGGCGCGGCCGACAAGGGTATCCGGTTCTACACGGACGACACGGTCAACGCACTCACCCTGAACGTGGACGGCTCGGCCCTGTTCAAGAACGGCACCGACTCTGCGACCGGCTTCCAGGTCCAGGATGCAGGAGGGGAGGATTTCTTTACGGTCGATAC
>JALYJZ010000113.1 GCA_030775025.1 bacterium | reverse complement strand
ATGCTTCCCATTATCCACTAATCGGCATTCAGCGCTCCCCGAGCCAGACCAGTGAATCCAGCAACTTGGCGCCCGTCTGCCGTTGCACTCGCGCGTTCATCCGCTGTGCGAGCCGGTAGACGTCCTGTGCGGTGGCTCCATCGTCATTGATGATCGCGTTGGGATTCTTCGCGGAGACCAGCGCGCCGCCCTCCGGTTCACCGCCCATGCCGGCCTTCGCCAGCAGGTCAGCCGCACGCTGCCGCGGTGGGTCGCGGAAGACGAACGCGAACGGCTTGCCGGCGGGTTCGTAGCGCAGACGATCCCGGGTGGCCTCCACCACCCTCCGTCGGATTTCCTCAGGTTCCCGGCGCACCAGTCGCAACCGCACCCCTTGGACCCATTCCTGCCCGCCGTTCAACCGAGCCGCTCCCCGTACGCCGTACCGCAGGTCGCCCGGATCGATACCGACCCGGCGTCCGCCGGAAACGAGCATGATCTTCGAGGCCATGTCGGCCAGCCGGATCGTGCCGCGGGTAGCTCCCTCCGCGATCGCCCCACCGAGCGAGCCGGGATATCCCGCGAACGCCTCCAAGCCGCCCCGCTCTTCCTCCGCCAGGCGGCCGATCAGCGCGTGGACCGGAAATCCGGCATCCACCTCAACCTCCCCCTCCGAAAGCAGGAATCCATCCGCGCTGTATCGGATAACGAGCCCGCGATAGCCATGGTCGCTGCAAATTATACGGCTCCCGCACCCGATCACGGTGACCGGCAGGCCGTTCTCGCGGGCAGCCGACAGGAGCGCGGTGAGGGTTTTCCGGTTCCGCGCTTCCGCGAAGAAATCGACATTCCCTCCGGTCCGTATCTTCGTGTACGGCGCAAGCGGTTCGTTGACCTTTACGCCGTGCGTGGCGAGAAAGGCTGAGTCCTTCATGTTCCGGACAACCGTTCCGCCAACTCCGCGGCGAATCCGTCGCTGCCGCCGACGGACATCGACAGCACCACGTCCCCTGGCCGTGCCTCGCGTACCACCGCCTCCAGGAGCTCATCGCGATCTTCGATGTAGTGGGCCCGTGAGCCGATTCCCTGGGCGACATCCGCGCCGCTGACGGTATGTTCTGTGCCCTGCTCTCGTGCCGATTCGATGGCCGTGATGAACACCCGATCGGCGTCCCCGAACGCCGCATGATACTCCTTGAGCAACTTTTCTGTTCGTGAGTACGTGTGCGGTTGGTAGACAGCGATTACCCGTCCCGGAAAGTGCAAAGCCGCCGCATTGATCGTGGTCTTGGCCTCGGTCGGGTGATGGGCATAGTCATCCAGTACGGTCACCGGTGCGTCGGGGGCGGAGACCTGCTCGAACCGACGGGAAGCCCCTTTGAAACCAGAGAACGCCGTGGCGACGGATTCGAACGAGATGCCTTCGCTCAAGGCGACCGCGGCGGCGGCCACGGAGTTCAGGATGTTGTGCTCGCCATAGATCGGCACCCGGAGTTCGCCCAGGGTGTCGTCATGATGCTTGAGTACGTACCGGATCCCTTCGCGATCATAGCGAGGATGTTCCGGATGCCACTCGGCTCCTTCGAACCCATAACTGTGCCGTTCGCCGGAATACCCCTCGGCTACTGCCCGGACCGCCTCGCTTCCCTGCCAGTAGACTAGCCGGCCGGCATCGGACGGAAGTGATGTCACGAGTTCACGGAATCGTGCCTGCACGGCCGCAAGGTCGGGAAAGAAGTCGGGATGATCATGTTCGAGCGAAGTCAGGAGTAGGACATCGGGACGGTAGTGCGTAAACTTCGAAGTATCGTCGAGCAAGGAGCTCCGGTACTCGTCGCCCTCGATCACCGTCAGATCGCTTCCGGACAAGCGAACGCTGGCGTCGAAGTTCCGCGGCTCGATGCCGACCAGGTAGTCGGGCTTCCGCCCGGCGGATTCGAACGTCCACGCCAGGAGCGAGGTGGTCGTGGTCTTGCCATGGGTTCCCGCCACCACGATTCGGCGGCTGTCCTTGGCCAAGTCGCCGAGCAGCTCTGCGAACGAAGAAACAGGAATGCCTTGTC
>JALYJZ010000112.1:659-2047 GCA_030775025.1 bacterium | reverse complement strand
ACCCATTACTGTACCCGTTCTCATGACGGAAAAGGCAGTGCATCCGTTTCGCTTCCCGCGAAGCCGCACTGCCTTTTTCCTTGGCCTCCGACGGCATTGAACATAATTTTTGAAAAGGTGTTGACAGTCTTTGTTCAGCATGATAGGTTGACTTAATCCCGATTGAGCGGTGGTCCACCGAGGCCCCACAATCGGGTTTTTTGCTCCCTTACCAACCAGTGTCCTACCCAAGCCTTGAACGGCGGGGACTCGAGCATCTTCTCAAGAAGCGCAGCGCCTCCTGAGAAGGAAAAACAAATATACCAACCTTCATCGACCGACTATTGCTAGCCAGAAGGTGCTCGACGCCCTGCTGTTCGAGCGGGTGCCGATCCCACCCACCCGGTCAGCGAGACGAACGTTTGCGCAAACAAAAACCAACGGTGGCCCGTTACGGCGGTCCACCACTTCCAAAACGTCAAAAACAAATCCAAGTGTTCGAAACCATTCATCGTTTGTCCTGACCACGTGCCGGGTAGCAACTCTTAGCATCACCGGCCTGAGCTCTCTGACGGGAAAAAATCAAAACAAATGCTCGTACCAGAGGCTCAGACCGGCGGTGCCAAGCCTGCTGCCCGGCACACCCAAGACAGGTAGGGCCGGAGCTCCCCGGATCATCAGGGGAGCTCCAGACTTCTTTTCGACCTTGGTCCTTCGTCGTTCGCGGCGAATGCTGTTTCGGAAAGGGGCGCCGGCAGCACCATTATTTTTCTAAAAGGGGTGGCCTTAGCTTGGCGCCTTTTTCATTTGGCGACGACTTGCATGACAATGGGAGCATGCATCCGGTGCTTTTCGAACTTGGGCCGTTGACCGTCTACAGTTACGGTCTCTTCGTGGTGTTTGCCGTCGTGATCGCGGTGGCGGTCATCTACCGGTTGACCCGGCAGGCACGGCTGCCGGTGAAGTACCTGGCCGACTACGTCTTGTACGGGACACTGGCCGCCCTGGTCGGTGCCCGGGTCTGGTACCTCATGCTCCGTCCGGACGAGATCGGCGGGCCGGGGAGCTGGCTTGCGATCGGCGGCGGCCGGTTGGCACTGGCCGGCGGTTTGCTCGCGGGCTTGCTGGTACTCATCCTGTTGATCCGGCGGCATCGCGGGCCGCTCTGGCGGTGGCTCGACGTGATCGCGATCGGGGCGGTTCTCGGGTTGGCGGCAGGGAAGCTCGGCAGCCACCTCAACGGCGACTACCTCGGCACGGCGACCGGCCTGCCGTGGGGCCTGACCTACAGCGAACGACCGGCGCTGGCAGCCGTGGGAGAACGGCTCCATCCGCTGGCGGTCTACGCAGCCGGACTCTACGCCCTGATTGCCTTCTACCTGTACCGGCTCTGGCGGCTGCGCCTGGGC
>JALYJZ010000112.1:0-649 GCA_030775025.1 bacterium | reverse complement strand
CCCTGCTACTGGTCTCGACCGTACGGCTGGTTCTGGAACCGTGGCATCATCCGGCGGACGCCCTCTTCCTGACGGAAGGCGTCCGGGCGGTGGTGCCGGTTTCCCTCGCACTTGCCGGCGTAAGCCTTTGGGTCCTGGCGGCCCGTTACGGGCTGCGGCCGCCGCGTTTGCAGCGGGACGTCCGCCGCGAAAGGACGCGGCGATGACGCCCGGCTTCCGGCCCGGCCCAGAGCCGGCCGGACTGGTTGCGTTGGCGTTGCTGGCGGCCGACCGGCTTACCAAATTGATCGTCTCGCAGGGCGAGGAGGTCCTCACGGCCGGTCCCGTGACGGTCGCCGCCCTGGTGAACCGCTCCGGCGTGCTGGGCCTGCCCCTCGGCAACACGCTGCTGGTCGCGGCCGGCACCGTGATCATAGTCGGTATCGCGGCGCTCCTGCTCCGCGTCCGGCGTCCGTCGGTGCGAGTGGGGCTTTGGCTGCTCTTGGCCGGGGCGCTCGGAAATACCGTCGACCGGCTGCTCTATGGCGGGGTGCTCGACATCATCGCGATCGGGCCGTCGTCGCACTTCAACCTGGCGGACGTCCTGATCCTGCTCGGCGGCCTGGCATTGTTCATCTCGGTATGGCGGAAGGACGGCGGTGACTGAGCG
>JALYJZ010000111.1 GCA_030775025.1 bacterium | reverse complement strand
CGTCGGCCGCGTCGGTGACGAACGAGAGCGCCACCCAGTCCACCTCGTGCGCGAGGCCCCAGGCGAGGTCCTCCTTGTCCTTGTCGGTAAGGGCCGGCACGGAGAGTGAGCGCCCCGGCACGTTGAATCCCTGGTGCGACGTCACCGTGCCGCCGCTCGCGACTTTCGTCTTCAGGTCGCGGCCCTTGATGCCCACGACGGTCAGCTCTACGGCGCCGTCGGCGAGGAGGATCGTGTCGCCCTTCTTGAGGTCGTCGGCGAGCTTCTTATAGGTGACCGGGATCGTCTTCTCGGTACCGGCGACCGGATCGGGCGTGACCATCACGACCGTGCCGGCGCGGTACTCCACGTCATCGGCCATGTCGCCCACGCGGAGCTTCGGCCCCTGCAGATCCTGAAGGATAGTGATCTTACGGGTGTGCTTGGCCGACCAGCGTCGCACGTCGCGGACGATCCGCTCGAACTCCGCGTAGTCGCCGTGCGAGAAGTTCAGCCGCGCCACGTCCGTGCCGGCGTCCAGCAGCTTCGGCAAGACCGACGGCGTCTCCGACGCCGGGCCGATGGTCGCCACGATCTGGGTTCGCCGCATCACGCTCCTATCCGTACCGTTTGGCCGGGTGGTACTCGAGCGGGTGCATCGCGGTGTAGAGGAAGTAGGCGGCAGCCAGGATGCCCTTCTCCAGCTCGGAGAGGAAGCGGTTCAGCCGCGGCTCCTCGGGCTGGACGGAACAGATCAGGCTCACGCAGAACTCCAGGAGTTCCTCCTGCTGTACGGATTGTTCGAACGTCTGTTCAAAGAGGTCGCGCACGTGCTTGATGCCGTCCAGGAAGTGCACGCTCTTCTGGCCGCTTCGGGTGTGGCCGTCGATCGTCCCGTTGAGGAGCTTGATCAGCGCTTCCTTGTCTGGCTGGAATTCCATGATTCGGTTCTCTTTCGGTGTTTGTTGCTTTCCCGTTCCGCCGAGAGGGTTGGTGGTGGCAGATTGGGAAATTAGAGAACCGTACCATAAATATGGCTGGATGTCAATGCATAGGCACCTGGATGTGGGCTGCGGACAACCCTGGCTAGTCTTCTACCGGCCGGAACCGCGGCCCTTCGTACCCGTCACGCCGAACGTCATCACAGAACATCGGCAACGGCCGCGCCCACACGCGGTCCGGGTACTTCTCGGACTGGTAGATAGCCATCTCCTCGCCGGTCTCGGAATGCCGCGCGACTTTGAGTAGCCGGTAATAGCCACCCTTGAAATGCTGATACCGTCCGGACTTCATCGACTTCGCCAGGTCCGACCACGGTGGGATGTTGTCCATGGCTCCAGCATACCTAATTCCCGAATCCCGATGACAGATTCCCGCAGCTCCGGTAGTATTACCCGTTATAACGAGGAGGTCCTATGTCGGGAGCCAGCGGCGAACAAGCAGAGTCACCATCCTACGAGTGGATCCAGGAAAACCGTGATCGTGCGGATGGGATTTGCCACAATGTGATTCATAGATATCCGATTCCCGGCCAGGGAGGCCGCCGGAATCCGGAAGGACGCCGGCAACCCGATGCGTACCACAGCAAGTGGGTACGCGTTACGGGAGATGAGTTCAGCCCCCAGTACGTGGTCCGGGTCAGCCACTTCCTCGGTACGACCCGTCCCGAGGAAGAACTGGATCCCCGTTTTAAGGGAGATTTCGAGAGGCTGATCCCGCTCGGCGCCGTCGGTTTCGGGCGACGGATGCGGATCCGGGTCAGCACCGCCCCGGGGGTCGAAAGCGCCACGGTCTTGATCGGCGAGAACGGCGCGTTCGCCTTCGCGGACATGAACGACTTCGATGACCTGTTTTGGGAAACCTTCGGTGGCGACGAGCGGGCTCGCTACGAAAAGTTCCTGCAGATCGCCGGCAAGGCGCTCGAGGACGAAAGCGTCATCGGGGTCGAGGAATAGTCGACCGCACTGGCTGCGGAAACGTCCGCAATTTCGTCGAGAAAACGCTGTTACTTTTAAGCAAGTCCCGCACTCAATGTATGCGGGACTTGCTGCGTTTTCTGACGAACGTTGCGGACGGGTCTACATCCCCATGCCGCCCATGC
>JALYJZ010000110.1 GCA_030775025.1 bacterium | reverse complement strand
CTTTTCCGCTTCGTGCGATCGCGGCGCCAGGCCCGTGCGGCTCGCCGCAAGTGGCGGGAGTATGCGGTCAAGCCCGGCGAGACCGTCCAGGACATCGCTACCCGGGGAGGCGTCTCGTGGAAGACGCTGGCCAAGGTGAACGGCATCAAGGCACCGTATGCACTGGAGACCGGCCGCAAGATCCGGGTTCCTGCCGGTACGTCCGGAACATCGAACGGCTCTCCGCCAGCTCCCGGCGGGCGGAAGCCTTCTCGGCGAAAGCTTCTCGCAAAGCGCGCGAACCGACCGAAGAAACGACCTTAGGCATGAAGCGGGAAACCCGCCGTTCCATGCGCCGGGCCTGGAGAGTCGCCCTCACGTCGGTCCTGGTCCTCCTCGTGCCGTCGACGGCCCTGGCGGTCGCGGCAGGCGATGGTGAGATCATCTACGGCGAAGGATCCGTGACCACGCCGCGAAACCGGGACTATACTGCGGTAACGAGCTCGTTCGGTTCCGAGACGGGCCTGAACGCGGCGGTGGCCACGATCCGCCACACGATCATCAAGGCCTCCCCGACGCGCGATGAGCTGATCATGGGTACCCAGAGCACGACCGGTGCCATATACATCCAGCGGTGGAACGGTACTAGCTGGTCGTCCGAATGGAACGTGGCCGGTGCGAGCGGCAACCTGCCGACCTTCGACATCGCGTATGAGCAGTCATCCGGAGATGCATTGGTCGTGTACAGCGGCAACGTGTCGACGACGAACGAGTTGCGCTACCAGACGTTCAACGGAACCAGCTGGACCGGACCGTCGAACCTCGACACCGTTCGCACATCAGGAACTGTCCAGGGAGTGGCGCTCCAAGCGGCGCCGGGGGTGACGGATAAGATCGGCCTGGCGTGGGGGGACAGCGCGCGCGATCTCTCGGCGAACTTCTGGGACGGGAGTAGCTGGCAGGGTGAGCCGGGGGCAGCCCTTGAGACGACGCTCGCCACGATTGCCGCGGCAACCTCCCTGACCTCCTGGAGTTTCGACCTTGCCTTCGAATCTACCAGTGGCGACCTGATGGTCGGGTGGGGATCGGGGACGACCACCACCGGCCCGAGGTGGGTGATCCGTCCCGATGCGACCGGGGTCTGGGGAGGGGTCAATACGAACTCGGGCTTCTTCGAGCAGGGAGATGACGTGGACCTGGATTCCGACCCCAACTCCGACTACATCGCGTATGCGAACAACTCGGCTGATTCCGGTGCCGATGCCGATGCGGGGATCTGGAACGGCGGCAGCTGGATAAACAAGACCAACTTCGACACCGCGGTCGATACCACCGGCGCCGGCACGAGCAGCAACGCCATCGGTTGGGTGACCAGCGGCGGCCAGACGCGGGCGATCGTCACCTATGACGACAATAACGAGGCCGGAGTCGACTACGTAGTATTCAATAAGAATACGCCCGGGTGGGGTTCGGTCACGCAGTTCACGACGGCCCCGGCCCCGGCCAATGGCGATGACAAGGTCCACCGTATCCGGGAAGATCCCTTCGACGATTCGCAGCTCATCCTGCTGGTGGTCGACTCGGCCTCGGACCTGTTCGTCAAGAAGATCACGTTCGACGGCACGACTGTGACCTTTGCCGGAGTGGAGGGGGGATCGGCGTTGGAGACGGGCATCTCCTCCATCACGGGATTTTCGGCGGACTTCGCCCATAACCGCTACGTCCCGCCCGCGGGGTCGCTGACCGTGGATATCGTGGATGCGGCGGGCTCGCCGGTGACCAGTCCCAGCCTGGCCATGAGCAGTGCAGCGTCGGCCTTCTCCTGCGGCACGAGTACCGGCACCCTGGGCGTCTCCGCGCAGAAGATACGCGTGGACAACGCGACGGCCAGCGCTCCCTGGAACCTCTCCATCGCGGCCACGGCAGGAGCCACGGCGACCTGGAGCGCCGGTACACCCAAGTATGACTTCAACGATTCCGCCGGATCGCCGGCGGGTTGTGCGGCTGGTGGTGATGGCGATACGTACGCCGGCCAGCTGAGCATCGACCCGTCCGGCGGCACGATCACCCCGGAGGGAGGTTGTACCACGACGGGGGTAAGCCTCGGTGCCTCATCCGCATTCGACC
>JALYJZ010000109.1 GCA_030775025.1 bacterium | reverse complement strand
GGGATATACACTTTCTGGTGGTCCTTGAGTTCCTCGGCCTGGTTGAGCTCCCTCGCGATCCGCGGCCGGTCCGCATCTTGCGTGAAACCACCGGCCGCCTTGATCGCATTCACGACGAGACTTCCGGCCGGCAGTCGCTTGACTCCCGGCTTCGCGACGGCACCCTGCACGTCCACCACGATATCCCCCACCAGCGGGGACGCAGCAGGAGCCGGCGATCCTGCGGCATCCAGCACCAGCGGTTCCTGGGACGGCCGAACGGTCACCACGCCTACCACCACGGTCAGCACCGTGATCCCCCCGGCGACTATCAGCCGATGGCGGTACCAGAACTCCTTGACGCGCTCCATGTCCATGGTAGGTTGCTATACCAAGCTACCATAAATACATAGTTGTCTGCAACGATCAGACTAGGCTAGCCACGTGCACTACCCGTTCCCGGAGCTCGGGGAACGACCTGAGCCGCGGGTCCTGGCCCAGTAACTCCGCCGCCGCATCACGCGCTTCTTTGAGTAGATCTAGGTCGGCGAGGCCAGCGGCGGACAGCTCGTGGCCGGACTGCTTGAGCCCCACCACTTCCCCGGGCCCCCGGAGCTCCAGGTCTATTTCGGCTAGCTCGAACCCGGAATCGCTCCGCTCCAACGCCTTAAGTCGCTCGTTCTCGACGGTCGAGCTGTCACCAGGCAGGAGATAGCAGTATGACGGGTGCTTCCCGCGCCCGATGCGGCCGCGCAACTGGTGAAGCTGCGCCAACCCGAACTGCTGCGCTTCTTCGACCAGCATGACCGACGCGTTCGGTACGTCGACCCCCACCTCGACGACGGAGGTCGACACCAGCACGTCGGTCGCACCGGCTGCAAAGGCTTCCATCGTAGCGACCTTGTCCTCCGTCTTCATGCGGCCGTGCAGGAGCGCCGTCCGGAACCCTTCGAACACTTTGGCAGCCAGCCGTTCATACTCCTCTTCTGCCGCCTTGAGGCCTGCCTTAGAATCGGCGATCACCGGATAGAGCACGAAGGCCTGCCGGCCCGCCGCCAGCTCTTGCCGGACCGCCGCGAATGCTGCTTGCCGACCGCTAGGTCCGACGACCCGGGTGGATACGCCAGCACGACCCGCCGGGCGCTCGGGGATAATCGAAAGGTCCTGGTCACCGTAAGCGATCAATGCCAGCGTCCGGGGAATCGGTGTGGCCGTCATGCTGAGCAGATGCGGCGTCTCCCGAGCACCACGAAGCTTCGCGCGTTGCTCCACGCCGAACCGGTGCTGCTCGTCCACGATCGCCAGTCCCAACCGGTGCCAGCGGACGTCTTGCTGGATCAACGCGTGCGTCCCGACCACCACCTGCACGTCGCCGGCGGCGACCCCGCGGCGGACCTCCTCCTTCTCCGCGTTCGGTTGGCCACCAGCCAGCAACGCCGTCGTGATCCCGTGCGGCGCGAACCAGGATGCCAGGGTGGCCGCATGCTGGCGAGCGAGGACCTCCGTGGGAACCATCACCGCGACCTGCAGCCCCGCTGCCACCGCTTGATGGGCGGCGGCTGCTGCCACCGCCGTCTTGCCGGAACCCACGTCTCCTTGGAGCAAGCGGAGCATCGGCCGGTCCTGGTTCAGGTCGGACAGGACTTCTCCGAGCGCCTGCCGTTGCCCGTCCGTGAGCGTCCAGGGCAGGCCTTCGAGGAACCGGTGAGTAACCGTAGGATTAGCGTCGATGCGCGGGGCAATCGTTTCTTCCCGCCAGTGCTGTCGGCGGCGTTGGGTAATCAGCTGGCGATAAAAGACGTGCTCGAAGTCGAGGCGGCGGCGGGCCTCCCGAGCCTCCGCCTCGTCGGCAGGAAAGTGGATCCGCCGGACGGCTTCTGCCAACGGCAGCAGACCGGCACGCTCGCGTACCGTATCCGGCAGCGTTTCGGGAAGCTGGTCCGCCGCCGGCAGGAGCCGCTTGATCACGAACCGAAGCCAGCGCGAAGATAGTCCTTCGGTCTCCGGATAGACGGGAACCAACCGGGCCGTGTGGGTCTGCTCTCCCGTGATCGACCGCCGCTCTATCGTAGGGCTCTGGAACTTAGTGCCGTACTTCTTGGTGGCCCGGAGCTTCCCCACGAAGATATAC
>JALYJZ010000108.1 GCA_030775025.1 bacterium | reverse complement strand
CCCGAAGAGACTCTTCGAGAACCTTCGGACGCGTTCCCGGACCTCTGGCTCCAAGAAAGCTTCCCGGTCTCCTTGATTTCCCTGTTCAGCTCTTTCCATATGCACTCTAAAAAGTAACGTAAAAGCATAGCACAGCTTCCCTGACCGAGGCAGCCTAGAACAACTGGTTGTCGCCCGCGAAGATCTCGGAGACCGAACCGTCGGTGCAGATCGACCGGATCGAGTTGGTCAGAATGTCCGAGACTGTCAGGCGGTGGATGAAGTCGGGCGTGTTCAAGCGGGCCGGGAGCGTGTCGGTCACGATCACCTGGGAAAGCGGCGACTTGCGGAGGTTCTCATACGCATTGCCGGAGAAGACGCCGTGGGTGGCCAGCGCGAATACCTCGACTGCCCCTTCGTCGATCGCCATCTGCGCGCCGGCTGCCAGTGTACCGCCGGTGTCGATCATGTCGTCGACGATCACCACGGACTTGCCGCGGACATCACCGATCACGTGGCCCATCTTCACCTTCTGCTGTTCGGGCCGGTTCTTTTCGAGCAGCGCGTATGACACGCCGAGCTTCTGGGCGTATCGCCGAGCGAGCTTGGCCCGTCCGGCATCGGGTGCCATGATCGCGATCTCCGCCTTCGGCTTGAACTGGTCGGACAGGTACTGCGCCAGTACCGGCATCGCCGTCATGTGGTCCACCGGCTTGGTGAAGAACCCCTGCACCTGGCCGGAGTGCAGGTCCATCGTGACCACGCGGTCCACCCCGGCGGTCTCTAGCATCCGTGCGACCAGCCGCGCGGTGATCGGCTCGCGCGGCGCAGACTTCTTGTCCTGGCGGGCATAGCCGTACCATGGCGTGACAGCAATCACCCGCCGCGCCGACGCGCCCTTAGCCGCCTCCACCATGACCATCAGCTCCATCAGCGCGTCATTGACGGTGAGCTTCTCTTCTTCGTTGTCGCAAATGGACTGCACGATGAAGAGATCCGCGCCGCGGATCGAGGTGGTGTACCGGCAATAGACTTCTCCGTCGGAAAAAGTCTTGAGTCCTGGGTCGATTAAGGTGACGCCCAGCTTGCCTGCGATCGTCACCCCCAGGTCCCGGCTCGCACGTCCGGCCGTCACCATCAGCTGCTTCGAGCCGTCGTCGATGGTGAGCGCTGCCGGCAGGACCTGCGCGGCTGGGGCGGTGCGTGCGGTAGCCATTCGCGCTCATCATAGCAGAGCACCTGACCACAAGAAGAAACCCTCTGAATCTGGAATGATCCAAAGGGTGCCTTCCGGCTTCAGCGGGTGGTCGACCAACCGAAGCGGTCACAGGTATGGCGGTAGATGCGCGGCGCGGGGCCGGTTCCTGTCTGCAGCCAATCGGCGGCTTTCCAAAGCAGGAACGGGTTGGCCCGGAGCACGCGGCTCATCACGAACGTCAGTACAATGGCAATGGCCACGTTCCGTACTCCGAGGAGATCCAGGAACGGTGCCATGGCGGCTCCGTAGGCAGCGTACGAGACGGTCCCGCCGATTGTCGTCAGGATGACCTGGGTCACGACACGGAACCGCCAGATTGCCATCACGGCGAGGGCAAGCAGAGGTCCGGCCGGGAGCAGGCAGATCGGAATCACGACGGCGATCCGCCAGCCAGGCCGTACGGCTTGTGTCGTCCAGCGCCCCCAGCGGGACCGTTGGAGTTTATGGAGTTTCTCGGCGAGCCAAGGTATGTGGCTCAGACCGATCAGCACGCACGCCAGCGTGAAGAAGAACGCCGCGGTAAGCGCGAGGGTGTGCCAGTAGGGCATCCCGGTCGCCTCCGCCACGACGACTGCGTTCTGCCGCCCGATCAGCAAGGCGATGAGGAACGGCACGACCGAATCCATCCGGCCACCCCCTTTCTGGTTGTTCGAGGTGCTACGTCGTCATTATTGTGACACAAATGTTGGTATGCACGAGAAAATGAAAAGAGCCCTTACGATGTTGTTGGCATGATGCCACATCGTAAGGGCTCGGGCGGGGACATGGTCTGTGAGGGCGTCGCTTCCGGAACATCATCCCAACCACCATCGGAGCTGCTCCCGCCAATCACGCCAGCCGCGGCGATTCAGGAAGCACGGCTGGCCGTTTACGTTCATGAC
>JALYJZ010000107.1 GCA_030775025.1 bacterium | reverse complement strand
AGCCAGCTCCGGATGTTCGGGCGGGATATGGCCGCTGACGACCACGGTTGAGACCCCCTTCAGATGCGCTGGATCGGCTTTGCGCCACCAGGTGAGTCCCCGGCGGTCAAGCCAGTCGCTCCCTGGCGGATACGCGCCTTCGTCGGTCCCGCTCACCTTGTAACCGAGTTCCTGGCAGGCCGCGGCGAGACCACGCATGGCATGTCCGCCGATGCCGAGGAAATGAAGGTGTTCCCGCTTAGGCATCCCGCTCCTTGTTTTCGCCCTGCTTGCCTGTCTCCCAGACGAGTTCCGCGACTTTCGCCGCGGCGTCGAGGTGGGCCAATGATCGTGCGGCCCGTCCGAGCCGGGCGCGCCGGGTCGGGTCATGCAGGAGGCGTTTGACCGTCCGGGCCAACTCCGCGCCGTCCAGCCGGCCTTCTGGTACCACCACGGCGGCATCGGCATCCTTGAACACTGCGGCGTTGGCCGCCTGGTGGCCACCGGCGGCCGATGCAAGCGGGATCACTACCGCAGGCTTCCCGACGGCGGCGACTTCCGCGAGCCCCCCTGCCCCGGCACGGGTTACCACCAGATCCGTTGCTGCGTAGCAGTCGAAGAGTTCATCGCCGAGGAAAGCCCGGACATGGTAACGCTTCCGATACTCCGCGGGAGCCGCCGCTACGTAACGCCCCACCGCCTCACCCGCACGCTCCCCCACCTGATGGATCACCTGCGCCTCCGGAAGTAATTCCGGCAGCGCCGCCGCCAGCGTCTCATTGATCGTCCGGGAACCTTGCGAGCCCCCGAGCACCAGCACGACCGGCAGGCTGGCCGAAAGCCCGAACGTCTTACGCGCCCGCTCCGCCTTGCCTTTGAGTATCTCGGAGCGCAGCGGATTTCCCGTTTGTACGACTCTGCCGGCCGGCTGCCACTGCATCCGCTCCGGCGGGAATGAGACAGCGGTCACTGCGGCCCACTTTCCGCCGGTACGGTTGGCAAGTCCTGGCACCAGGTCCGATTCATGCAGGACGATCGGGATTCCTCGCCGTTTGGCTGCACGCATTACCGGAAGCGCCACGAACCCCCCTTTGGCAAAGAGCACGTCCGGCCTGAAGCGCTTAATGATCCGGAGGCTCCGCCGGTAACCGCGAAACACACCCAACGGCTCAAAGAGCGTCCGGATCGAGAAGTAGCGCCGGAGCTTGCCCGCCGGAATCGCCTCGAACGGAAACCCCGCCGCTTCCACGAGGCGCCGGTCCGCCGGCGTATGGCCGACGAACAGGACCTCCGCGCCGCGCTTCTTAAGCTCGGCCGAGACCGCGAGCGCCGGCACGACGTGCCCGCCGCTGCCGCCACCTGCTACGAGAACCCGCATGCGCCTCCTTTCCGTCACCCACCGTATGTTTCGACACGTTCATCACGATACCCATGGCGATCATCAATACCACCAGTGACGACCCGCCCAACGAGATGAACGGCAGCGGCACGCCGGTCAACGGGACCAATGAGAGCATCGCCGCTACGTTCACGATTGCCTGGAACACCACCCAGGTGACGATGCCGGTCACCAGGAGCCGTCCGAAAAGGTCCGGTGCGTACCGCGCGATCTTGAGGCCCCGCCGCGCCAGGAACGCGAACACGCCGATCACGGAGATCGCGGCGAAGAACCCGAGCTCCTCGCCGATCACGGCGAAGATCGAGTCGTTCATCGGTTCGGGCAGGAAGAAGTGCTTTTGGAGCGAGTTGTTGAAGCCGACCCCGAAGAGGCCTCCTGAGCCGATCGCGACCAAAGCCTGCTGGACGTGATATCCGGTGCCCTGCGTATCCTTGGCGGGATCCAGGAACGTCAGGAGGCGGTTGAGACGGTACGGGGCGGTAGCGATCAGTACGGCCGCCACCGCGGCTACGCCCCCGAAGAACGCGCCGATGTGACGGAGCGGTGCGCCAGCCGTGAAGTACATCGAGAGGGCCATGACCGCCATGATCGACGTCGTGCCAAGGTCGGGCTGGAGCATCACCAGGCCGCCGAGCAACACGATGATGCCGCCGAGCGGTAACAGGCCGCCGGTGATCGTATCGACCTGGGCTCGCTTACCGGAAAGCCAGGCCGCCAGGTAGACCACCAGCGCCAGCTTGGCGA
>JALYJZ010000106.1 GCA_030775025.1 bacterium | reverse complement strand
CACGCCGCCGTCGAGGGTCTCCATCGCGCCCTGCTGGACGCTCGGGATGTACTCGCGCGGAATCTTACCGCCTTTGATCTTGTCCACGAACTCGTTGCCCGCGCCGGTCTCTTCTTGCGGCTCGACCTTGATCTGCACATGGCCGTACTGGCCGCGGCCACCGGTCTGTTTGACGTATTTGCCCTCCTGTTCGACCGTCGCTTTGATCGCCTCGCGGTAGGCCACCTGGGGCTTGCCGATGTTCGCCTCGACCTTGAATTCGCGCTTCATACGGTCGACCAGCACCTCAAGGTGCAGTTCGCCCATGCCGGAGATCAGCGTCTGGCCGGTCTCCTCGTCGGAGTGGATCCGGAACGTCGGGTCCTCCTGCGCCAGCTTCTGGAGCGCCAGGCTCATCTTCTCCTGGTCGGCCTTGGTCTTCGGCTCGATCGCGATCTGGATCACCGGCTCGGGGAACGTGATCTTCTCGAGGATGACCGGCTTGTCCGGGTCGCAGAGCGTATCGCCGGTGGTGGTCTTCTTGAGCCCCACCGCCGCCGCGATCTCGCCGGAGAAGACTTCCTTCACCTCTTCACGGGTGTTGGCATGCATCCGGAGGATCCGGCCGAGCCGTTCCTTGTTGCCGGTGGTGGTGTTCAGCACGTACGAGCCGGCCTGGAGGGTCCCGGAGTAGACGCGGAAGAACGCGAGCGTCCCCACGAACGGATCGGTCGCGATCTTGAACGCGAGCGCCGCGAACGGCTCGTCGTCGCTGGCCTTCCGCTCGATCAGCTTCTCGTCGTTGTCGGGGTCCTTCGGGTCGTGGCCCTGGATCGCCGGCACGTCGAGCGGGCTCGGGAGGTAGTCGGTGACGGCATCGAGCAGCGTCTCGACGATCACGCCGCGGCCGTCGCCGCCGAGCACCGGGTAAAGCTTTCCGGAGAGGACGCCCTTTCGGATCGCCCGTTTCAGTTCCTCCTCGGTGAGCTCGCCGCTGTCGAGATACTTCTCCATGAGTTCGTCATCGGCCTCGACCGCCGCCTCGACCAGCTGCTCGCGGTACGTGGCAGCCTTCTCCTTCATGTAGTCCGGCACGTCGCCCTCCGTGAGCGTCTTGTCCTTGTAGTCCTTGTAGGTGTAGGACTTCATCTTCACGAGGTCCACCACGCCGTTGATGCCCTGCTCCTCGCCGATCGGCAGCTGGATCGGGAAGGCCTTCTTCGAGAGCCGGTCGCGAAGCGAATCCAGCGACTTGTAGAAGTCGCCGCCGGTCTGGTTGATCTTGTTCACGAAGCAGATCCGCGGCACGTGGTACTTGTCGGCCTGGCGCCAGACGGTCTCGGATTGCGGCTCCACGCCCATCTTGCCGTCGAACACGGTGACGGCACCATCGAGCACGCGGAGCGAGCGCTCGACCTCGACGGTGAAGTCGATGTGGCCGGGCGTGTCGATGATGTTGATCCGCGTGTCCTTCCAGAAACAGGTGGTGGCGGCGCTGGTGATTGTGATCCCGCGCTCCTGCTCCTGCTCCATCCAGTCCATCGTGGCCTCGCCCTGGTGCACCTCGCCGATCTTGTGGGTCTTGCCGGTGAGGTAAAGGATACCCTCCGTCGTCGTCGTCTTACCGGCGTCGATGTGGGCGATAATCCCGATGTTACGGGTCTTTTCTAAACTATATTCTCGAGGCATACGAAAGTTAGTTTACGGGAAAAATTGCCGACCAGCTAGCTTTTACCAACTAGCTTCCTTGGTCAATGCAGCTTTGCGCCCTTTGCCTTTGTGAAGAATACCTATCTCCAGCATGGTCAAGAAATTTTGAATATGACTCTTTGGCAAGCTTTCTGTCCTTTTTGCCAACCTCATTAATAATTCCTAGACAAAACCAGAGCTCTGCTTTGGAGGGTTCTTCTTCCAGTAAATCCTGAATAAACGTTTCTGATTCCAGAATTGCCTGAGGTGCGACTTGGTTTTCGAATGCTCGCTCGTACTCTCCCTCCGCATTTCCTAAGTGACCTTCGTACGCATGTAAAAAAGCATGACTCAGTCTCCATGTATGGTCGGTGGGGTTTCCTCGAACACGTGCGATTGATTGTCTGGCAATATTCGCATCTTTTGTTTTGGCGAATTCGACAGCCGCCTTGAGTAAGTAGGTCTGGTATCCCGGCCTCCCTCGTTCAGCACGAGCAA
>JALYJZ010000105.1 GCA_030775025.1 bacterium | reverse complement strand
GCCATGATCCGTCCGGACGGTGGCCTCGACCGTCGGGATGCCGCGAGAGTCGAGGATCATCCGGGCAGCGATACCGGTGATTTTCGCGTTCACTGTGGATCCTCCGCCAACCGGGCCTTCAGGGAATCGATCACTTCGTTCGGGGATGGGTCGACGCCGTTCAGCTTCGCCAGCTCGCAGCTTGCCAGGTCGCCCCAGAAGATCACGGAAGTCTGGTGGGCCAGCCGGTTCGGACCGCTCCCCTGGATCGTCACGTGCGGCAGATGCTGACGATCCAGTTGTTCTCTCAGGAACTCGAAGCGCAGCGCGTGACGTGGGCGTTCCAAGTCCGTACGCAGCAGCACGAAAAACGCCTGCCGTCCCAGGGAATCCGGATACTCCAGGCCGACGATGCCATTGTGGTTCTGTTCGGGAAGCACGTCCCAGGCGGCCGTCTGCTTGGCGTTTTCCGCGAGTTCGCCTTTGAACCGGC
Organism: bacterium; assembly: GCA_030775025.1. Taxonomy (GTDB): domain Bacteria; phylum Patescibacteriota; class SICC01; order SICC01; family SICC01; genus JALYJZ01. The sequence continues at coordinate 1,759 of JALYJZ010000105.1, read as the reverse complement.
GGCCCGCCTCCGTGAGAAGCCCCGCGCTGTACACGACCGGTATCCGGCCGTTGAGCCGTTCGGCCAACTCGGCACCGAAGTGACGCTGCGTAGACCGGGCCGTATTCGCCAACTCGCGCAGATGTTCGACGGCAGGTTTCACCGCTTCGGAGCAGTCGGGAACGAACCCGAGCGTCACTAGGACCTTCAGCATCAGGCCGAAGGTATAGGGCGTCGCGGCGCGGGGAGGAATCTCGCTGACGTACGTGACGAGCGCCGCTTTGTCCCGCTGCGCGTCCTCGGCGAGCGGCCCGCCGGTCGTCACGGCCAGGACCGGTGCCTTGCGCTCCTGGGCCGCCGCGTAGGCGGAGCGGGTCTCCTCGGTACTGCCGGAATGGCTGATGCAGATTACCAGCGTCCGCTGGTCCACGTATTCAGGCACGTCGTAGTCGCGATGGATCGCAAAAGGAACCTTCAGTTCCGCCGCCAGGTAATCGCCGGCCAATGCCGCGCCGATGCCGGACCCTCCCATCGCACAGACGACGATCCGCTCGACGCGCTTCAGTCGCGGCGGTAGCGTTACCGCCGTCCCATACCCCACATCGAACAATTCGGGCCACGCCAGGACGTGTCCCAGCATGTCTCCCGGATCGACCGGTGATTTCTTAGAAGTCATACCCGAATGTGTATTCGTTTTCGCTCTCATTCTACCTAGATTACACGGTCGCCGCAGGAGGGGTCACGAGTGCAGCAATTCGCCGTCGTCGTCATCCTCGACTTCGGAGAGCCGAAGGTGGAGATACGCGACCGCATGGAACACGGCCAGGACCGAGAGCGCGGTCACGAACGGAAGGACGATTTGGAGGATGTCGTTCATTTTTATGTGTTTGGTTCCTGCAAAATTACCAAAACATACCACAAAATACGCCATCAGTCAATGGTTCCAGGCGTCATCGTCGGACGGGTTGTCGGCCGGCTACTCCAGCGTGAACGTCTGGATAACCTGGTCGTAGAGCTTGCGATTCGGGGAATCCTGGACCTGCTGGAACAGGAAGGCCTGGTTCTTGCCGGTCACGATCGTGATCAGGTACGGCACGAAGCCGTATGGCGTCTCGTATTGGTAGCCCGGACGGTCGTTCACCGTCACTCCGCGCTGCTTGATCGCGGACTGGTCTTCGTGCGGATATGCTTCCTGGTCCTTGTACCAGGCTTCCGGGCCAAGGTTCTTCGGATTGTCCTGGACGAGGATGGTCAGCGGGGCAGTATGTTCGCCTTCGTCATGGTCGCCCCCTTCGTGCTCATCGGGCCGGGGACCGCCCGTTTCCAGAAACGTCACCACTTCCGGCGACTGTTCGTCCGGTTCCCAGCGGGATGGATACCGGATACGGTAGCCGTACTTCGCGTTCCGATACGTCTTGAAGTCATCCGCGGACTCCTCCGTGACGGTCTCGCCATCCCGTACGAACGTATGCTCGATCACCGCCGGCTGGTCCTCGAATACTTCGATGGGAATCTCCGCTTCGTCATAACCGGCGAGCTGCAGCGTGACCTCGTGCGTACCGATGCCCACCTCGATCGTGGCGTCGCTACGCTCGGAACGTTCCTTGCCGTCGATCAGGATGGTGGCGTCGTCGGGATCGGTATAGATCTCGATGGTGCCGGTCTTGGCGTCTTCCGCCTGCTTGACCGGTGATTGCTGCGCCAAAAAGAACAAAGCGGCCCCTGCGGCGACTACGGTGGCGATGGACGTCACCCCCTAGAACTTCCGCCGCTTATAGAG
>JALYJZ010000104.1 GCA_030775025.1 bacterium | reverse complement strand
CCCGTACGTGGACCTGCGTAATGAGAGCATCAGGCGGGAATTGCTTCAGGCCGTGCCCCAGCAAGTCGCCAAGAACTATTTCCTGGTGGCGTTCGCCAAACGGGGAAGCCGGTACCAGATTGCGATGGCGGATCCGCGGAACGTGCCGGCACTCGAGGCGCTGGAGTTCGTCACCAAGCGCGAAAAGCTTGCCGTCGACCTCCACATCGCCTCGCAGACGAGCATCAAGCAGGCGGTCAACCAATACGGATCGCTGTCCGGCGAAGTGAACGAGGTACTCAAGGAAGCGCCACCCGACGAGATGGTGATCGAGGACGTGGACGAGGACCTCGGTTCCGCCAAGATGCTCGAGAAGGTCGTTTCCGACGCGCCGATTGCAAAGGCGATCGCGGCGATCCTCAAGTATGCCGTGAAGAAGAACGCCTCGGACATCCACATCGAACCGACCGACAAGGTGATCCAAGTGCGGTACCGGCTGGACGGCGTGCTCGAGAATACGCTGACCTTGCCGCGGAAGACGTTGTCCGCGCTGGTGTCCCGGATCAAGATCCTTTCCAACCTGAAGATCGACGAAAGCCGGATCCCGCAGGACGGCCGCTTCAACTCCAAGCTCGAAGGACGGGAGATCGACTTCCGCGTCTCCACGTTCCCGACCGTCCACGGCGAGAAGGTCGTGATGCGGCTCCTCGATAAGAGCCAGGGACTGAAGACGCTTGAGGAAATCGGCGTCTCCGGCCGCGGCTTCGACAAGATGGTCGAAGGGCTCGAGAAGCCGTATGGCATGACCCTGGTGACCGGCCCGACCGGTTCCGGTAAGTCCACCACGCTGTATGCCTCGTTGGGACGGCTTAACGACGTCGGCGTGAACATCGTCACGCTGGAAGATCCCGTGGAGTATTCCATGGGCGGCATCAACCAGTCGCAGATCAACCCGCAGATTGGGTACAGCTTTGCCTCCGGCCTCCGGAGTATCCTCCGCCAGGACCCGGATATCGTGATGGTCGGTGAGATCCGCGACCAGGAGACCGCCGACATGGCGGTGAACGCCGCCCTGACTGGCCACATCGTGCTCTCGACGTTGCACACCAACGACGCCGCCGGCGCCTTGCCGCGGCTCGTGGACATGGGCGTGGAACCGTTCCTGATCGCGTCGTCCGTCAACACGCTGGTCGCCCAGCGGCTGGTGCGGAAGATCTGTGACTCCTGCACGCAGGAAGTCGCGCTCTCGTCGGTAGAGCAGAAAGCGATCGAGGAAACCGTCGCCACGATGCCGAAGTCGGTGCGCGAGCAATTGAAGTCATCCAAGGACCGTAAGGTCCGGAGAGGCACCGGTTGCGACAAGTGCGGCAAGAGCGGGTATCGCGGACGGATCGGCATCTTCGAGATACTCCCGATGTCAGAAGGCATCAAGGACCTGCTCCTCAAGAATGCTTCCGGGAGCGCGATCGCCAGGCAGGCGGTCGAAGAAGGCATGGTCACCATGCAGATGGACGGCGTCCTGAAGGTGCTCGCAGGCATCACCACGCTCGAAGAAGTAATGCTGAGGACAAAGGAGTAACCATGCCAAGCAACCCCAACCAGACCGCGTCAGAAAAAGCCCCCACGGTAAGTATCGGCACGCCGGTGCCGCCCGATCCCGAGCGGCAGATGGGCCAGCTGCTGGAACTCGTGGTGTCGCACGACGCCTCCGACCTCCATCTCACCGTCGGCATGCGTCCGGTCCTCCGGATCGACGGCCAGCTGCACCAGGTGGGCGATCATGAGGTGCTGACGCCGGAGCGGATCGAAGGACTGCTCGGCACGGTCATGAACGCCGAACAGAAGAAGCGCCTCAAGGAAGAAAAGGAGCTCGACTATTCCCTTCCGTACGAGGACAAGGCCCGTTTCCGGGTGAACGTCTTTACCCAACGGGGCTACCTGGCCGGAGCGTTCCGCCTGATTCCGCTTACACTCAAGAGCTATAAGGACCTGCAGCTCCCCGGTGAGATCGCCGGATTCGCCAAGCTGAAGCAGGGGTTGGTACTGTTCGCCGGCCCGACCGGCCACGGTAAGTCGACCACCCAGGCCGCGATCATCGACGACATCAACTCGAGTCGGGCGGAGCACATCCTGACGATCGAGGATCCCGTGGAATATACTCACGTCCACAAGAAATCGATCATAGACCAGCGCGAGGTCGGCCAAGACACGAAGAGCTTCGCCAAGGCGTTGCGCTCGGCCCTTCGCGAAGATCCCGACGTCGTGCTGATCGGTGA
>JALYJZ010000103.1 GCA_030775025.1 bacterium | reverse complement strand
CCTGGGCACGTTCGGGTCGATCGGTGCGGTGGCGGCGCTGACGGCACTAGTGACGATGACCGTCGTGTGGGTGGCCGGTCATCGCGGTGACCGCGGCCGGTACGAGCCGGTACTTCGGCAGGGGATGTTCGCGCTGAGCGTAACGAACTTGCTCCGGACGGTGGCCGTGACGCCGGTGCCGATCGCGCTGGTCGGCTCAGCGTACATGGCCTCCCGCGAATACTTCCTGAACGCCTGGAACGCCACGTTCTACACGCACGCCCGGCGGAAGGGGATCCAATACATCTACGCGATGGAAACCGCCTCCGGCCTGGCATACACGTTCGTGTGGAGCCTGGTGTTCGCGCTGACGCTGGCGCTGGACGACGTGCGGGCGCTCTTCATCGCCGCGTTCGCGCTGGGGGCAGTGGTTATCTGGGGGACGCTCCTGTTCACGCGGATTAGCGGCCCGCAGCGGCCCACTGGGCCGGTGCCGGTAGCGGCCGTGGAGCGGCCGTAGCGGAGGCGTGCCGAAAGCCGGCCCGCTCTGCTATCCTAGGTAGTCATGGCGCGCAGGGAACATACCGAAGGACCCGAAACCGTTGAGTCGGCACCGGAAGGACACGTCATCGTCAGCGAACAACTCCGGGAGCTTTCGGACGACGACCTGGCGGCGCTCCAGTCATTCATTCCCGACGCACTGAATTCGCAGAGCGCGGAGGGTATGGCAGAATACTTGCCGGACATCGTCAGTGCCGACTCCGCGGCGCTGTTCGTTGTCCGTAACCCCGCGGGGCGGATCGTAGGGGCGACGGTGGCGAACATCGACTACTGCATGAGCAAACGGCGGGGGAAGATCGATGACGTCGCGGTCGATTCCGAATGGCGCCGGCAGGGGTATGCCAGTACGGTGCTCGACGACGCGTTGGCGTGGCTCAGGGCCCAGGGCGTGGCGAAGGTCCAGCTCAATTCGGAGCATGAGCTGGTGGAAGCCCACGCCCTGTACCGGTCTCGAGGATTCGAGCTGTACGACACGAACGTCTTCGTGCTGAAGTTCTGAGCGGCGCGGTTGGGCTATACTGCTATGGATGATTGATTTCCTCGGACTGTTCCTGCTCCTCGGCGGCTATGTGATCGGTCTTGGCGCGGTGACGGTGATCGATCTGCACGGCCTGCTCGGTCGGAAGTCGGAGTACTGGACCGAGGCGACCACGCGTACGCACAAGGTCACCAAACCGCTGATCTGGGCCGGCATCGCGCTGGTGATCGTCGGCGGGGCGGTCTTCTACCGCGGCAACTACGGCGCGGTCACCCCGCTGGTGCACGCCGCGCTCGTGGCGCTGCTGATCCTGAACGGCCTGTTCCTGAGCTTCCGCGTGAGCCCGTTCATGCTGGCGCGCGAACGGGCCGGCAAGGCCGGCGAGCTCCTGCCGGACGCCTGGCAGCGGAAGATCGCCGTCTCGTTCGTGCTCTCGATCGTCGGGTGGTGGGGGAGTCTGGCCCTGCTGACGTGGTACCTGCTGGAGCGGTAAGGTCGTGCGCAATTTCGCGCAGGAATGTACTACACTGGAGCGTTATGGGCGATCCCAAACCATTACGCGCCGAAGCAGCGGAGCCTACCCCGCTATTCACCGAGGGCGATTTGGTGTTGGAGCGCTACGAAATGGCTGCCGGATTCGTGCGGAAGGCCAAGCACCAGTTCAAACGCGGTAATCCGGGCAAGGCGTTCGTCCTCTCGGTCATGGCGGCGGAAGCAGACCCGTATCCGTACACCGAAATGGCGGAAGTCACCCGTTCCATCGCCCGTACGGGAAAGCGTCACGAAATGCGGCATCCGCTGCCTAAACAGATCTCGGATCTCCAGGACGCCATCGATGCGCGCTTTCCGGATCCGGGAGACCGGCTGGAGTCGGTCGGCGAGGCGCAAACCGAATATACGGAAGAGCAGGTAGAGCTTCCGCTGGCGACGGGCATGCTCGGCGCGTTCCTGGCGGATTCTCCTGATGCACTGCACCCCACGGCGCTGATGCTCCGGCGCGACGCGTTCACGACGGCGGGGAAGCTCTTCCTGGCCCAGCGCGAGGCGGAACTCCAGAAGGAGCCGTCCGTATCCCAGATCACCCGCGTGGAATTGATCGAACGGTTAGCCCGGAAGCATGCGATCGTGGGAATCAACGGCTCGCGGAACGTGCTCGAGCGGCCTGGCGTTTCGTCGGCGCGGTTTTTGCGTGGGGAGCGGGAGATGTTGGAAACCTGCGCCGGCATACTCACGCATGGCGGCTGGTCCGAGGCGGACTTCCAGGC
>JALYJZ010000102.1 GCA_030775025.1 bacterium | reverse complement strand
AGGATCGGCCGCGTCGGTGATGACCTTCGCCGCTTCATCAATCTCGTGCATAGTAAGGTCGTTGCCACCCGTGATATTAAAGAGGATGCCTTTCGCCCCGTCGATCGCCAGCTCCAAGAGCGGTGAATCGATCGCGCCGGTGGCAGCTTCGATGGCCCGGTTTTCTCCCGTGCCATGGCCGATTCCCATCAATGCCGAGCCCGCGTTGGCCATCACGGCCTTCACGTCGGCGAAGTCTACGTTGATCATCCCGTGTTGGGTGATCAGGTCAGCGATGCCCTGTACGCCCTGACGCAGCACGTCGTCGACGACCGAAAATGCGTCGAACATGGAAGTCTTCTTGTCGACCACTTGGAGCAACCGGTCGTTCGGAATAGTGATCAGCGTGTCGACCCGGTCCTTCAGTTCCTCGATGCCGGAATCGGCGATGCGGCGGCGACGTTGGCCCTCAAAGCCGAACGGGCGAGTGACCACGCCGACGGTGAGCGCGCCGACTTCGCGGGCAATGTCGGCTACGAGCGGTCCGGCGCCGGTACCGGTACCACCGCCAGCACCGTACGTGACGAAGATCATATCCGCACCGCGAAGGGCCTCGGCAATCTCGCCGCGATCCTCTTCGGCGGCCTTGCGCCCCATCTCCGGATCCGCCCCTGCGCCGAGGCCGCGGGTCGTTTCCTTTCCAATGTGGATCTTGAGCGGAGCCTGCGAGTTGTGCAGCGCTTGCGCATCTGTATTGATCACGATGAATTCGATGCCCCGCATCTGGGACTGGAGCATCCGGTTTACCGCCGCATTGCCGGAACCGCCGACGCCGACGACCTTGATCCGGGCAAAAGTCTCAATTTCTGGCTTAACTTCCATACTTTGGGTGACCTTGTTTAATGACTGGTCAGTGTACTACGGCAAAAACCGTTTGACAACTGACCTCACGCTATCAAGATATTGTGCACCCGGCAAGCCGCTGAACCCCTTTGTTGTTCTAGTTTGTTCATGGCTTTCCAGACCCCACAGCATGAGTCCGATCGAGGTCGCGAACGAGGGATCATCCACCTTGTCGATCATTCCTTTGAGATCCGAAGGAAAGCCGACTTGGGCGGGCAGTCCGAGGTGGTCTTTCGCGAGGTCTACCACCCCCGGCAACTTCGCTCCCCCGCCCGTCAGGACGATACCCGCCGGGAGCTTGCCGTTCCGGTCCAGCGCCTTGAGCTCCTTCTGGACGTGGTTCAGTATTTCCGTCACCCGTGCCTCGACGATCTCCGCGATCAACTTTTTGGCGACCTTATTCTCGTCGCCGTGCGCCAGGGCACCGATGTCTACGGTTTCCTTGCCGCGCACGTCCTTGGGCAACGCGTGGCCGTACTCCAGCTTGACCCGCTCGGCGATGTCCGTATCCGTCTTGAGACCGATCGCCAGGTCGTTGCTAACGTGGCTTCCGCCGATCGGGATCACAGCCGATCCGTAAACGTCGCCCTCCTCGAAGATCGCCAAGTCCGATACGCCGGCACCAATATCCAGCAATGCCACCCCAAGCTCCTTCTGGCGCTTGCTGAGCACGCCCTGCGCGGCGGCCAACCCGGAAAGTACCATGCTCTCCACCTCGATACCCGCCTGGTACACGCACTTGCCGAGGTTCTTAATCTGCGGCGTCGCAGCCGAGATCACATGCGCTTCGACTTCCAAGCGGATACCGTTCATGCCGACTGGATCCTTGATTCCCTCCTGGCCGTCCACAATGTACTCGCGGGGAATCACATGGATGATCTCCTTGTTGGCCGGCACGGCGACGGCCTTGGCGGCTTCGACCGCCCGGCTCACGTCTTCGGCACCGACTTCCGAGTCGGCCCGCGAGACGGCCACGACCCCCCGGGAGTTCTGGGATTCGATGTGACTGCCGGAGATATTCACGAATGCGCTGCCGACCGAGGCGCCGGATGTCCGCTCCGCCTCCTCGACGGCCGCCGCGATCGCCTTCACGGTCTCTTCGACGTCGATGACATTACCTCGCCGGAGCCCGGCCGCGGGCGCGACTCCCACGCCGATGATCGAAGGATCCGGCTCTTCTCCGGCAATTTGCCCGATCGTGACCCGGATGAACTCCGTGCCGATGTCGAGTCCTACGACGATGTGTTCCCGTGCCATCAAAAAATTCGCTCAGCGAGCCAGTTTGTATTCCCCTTCACTTTAGGCTGCGAGTCCGAACGCCGCAAGCAGCCGGGGCCCCAAGACCAACGCGCCGACGCCCGCGGCGACAAGCGCCGCCAGGAGTACCGCCCCGGCCAGCGC
>JALYJZ010000101.1 GCA_030775025.1 bacterium | reverse complement strand
CGCCATGGGAGCGGATCAGCGCTTCGGCCTGCCGATCGAGGTCGGTGCCGGATACTCCCGGGGCAGCGGCGTCCCTGAGCATAGCCAACGTCCGGGCCACGATTTCGCCTGCCTGGCGCTGTGCGTCCGGTGCCTCAACCTTCGGCATTCGGAAGTTTCCTTATGGTCTCTTCGGCGACCGCGCCTACCAGCTGGTCACCATCCACCTGGACGATGTCCGCCCAGTCCTTCACGGCGTCCAGTACCGGCTCGGTCTGCTCCTGGTACAACTCATGCCGCTGCTTGATCACCGGCTCGATGTCGTCATGACGGCCTTCGATTTCCCGGCGCTTGAGCAAACGCTCCACCAGCTTGGGCTGGGGTACTTCGAAGTTAATGAAAACCGGCTTGGGATCGAGGCGGCCGAGACCCGCCAGGATGCGGTGCAGCTGCTCGGCTTGGTAGAGATTCCGCGGATACCCATCAAGGACGAATCCCGTGTCCGGCGGGATGCCGCCAACTTGTAGCTCGATCATTTCCGTCGCCAGTTCGTCCGATACCAGGTGGCCGCGCTTGAGGGTCTCGGAGATCCGGGCGCCGATCGCCGACTGTTCTTCCGCCATCTCGCGGAGGCGCTCACCGGTATTGGCATGGACGAGCCCGAACCGTTCGGCAAGGATCTTCGCCTGGGTCCCCTTGCCCACGCCCTGGGCCCCGAAGACGATCAGGTGAAGGCGCCGGTGCCTCATGTGTCCTGGTACCGATCATACCGCCGCATCAGGAGCTGCGCATTGATCTGCTTCATCGTTTCGATCACCACGGAAATCACGATCAGGATGCTGGTACCGCCAATCGTCAGCGTCTGCACGTCGGGGACGGCAAATTGCGTCAGGTACGGCAGGATCGCAACGACACCGAGGAAGATGCCGCCGACCAGGGTGATCCGGTTGAGGATAAAACGAAGGTAGTTCTCGGTCTCGGTGCCGGGCCGGATCCCCGGGATGAACCCTCCCTGCTTCTGGATGTTCTCGGCGACGTTCTTCGGATTGAAGGTGACCGACGTATAGAAATACGTGAAACCGATCACCAGAAGGAAGTAGAGCAACCAGTACCACGGCTGGGTCGTGGCGAAGAAGTCCGCGATCATCCGGGCCGCATCGGCTACCGCCGCGTTCGAGGATCCCTTGAAGAACTCCGCGAAGATGCCGGGGAGCAGCACCATCGAGACCGCGAAGATGATCGGAATCACGCCCGCCTGGTTCACCCGGAGCGGAATGTGAGCGCCGGGCCGGCCGGCTTGCCGGACGCCGGTCGCCCGGCGGGCATACGTCACCGGAATCCGCCGCGTGCCTTCGGTAATGAACGTAATCGCGTAGACGGTCACCAGCGCGACCACGCCGAGCAGCACGATCTGCAGCGTCGAGGTACCGCCGAGGGAGGCCGCCCAAGACTGGCTGAGGGCCATCGGCAGGCCCGCCACGATGCTGGTGAAGATGATCAGCGAAATGCCGTTGCCGATGCCATTCTCGGTGATCAGCTCGCCGAGCCACATCAGCATCACGGTCCCGGCGGTCATCGTGATGATCACGAGCAGCCACTGCTCGATGCCGAACGCTCCGACGATCGGCGCACCGCCGAGTTGCTGGGTCTGCAGCAGGTTCACCATCGCCACGGCTTGCAATGCCGCCAGCGGCACGGTCAGCATGCGCGTGTACTGGCTGATCTTCCGCCGCCCCTGTTCGCCGCCCTCCTTCTGGAGTTGTTCCAGCTTTGGCACCGAATAGGTCAGGAGCTGCATGATGATCGCCGCGGTGATGTACGGCCCCAGGCCCATCATCGCGATCGAGAAGTTGGAGAGCCCGCCGCCGGTGAAGAGGTTCACCAGGCCGAACACCTGGCTCTGTTCGAAGAAATTACGGACCTGCTCGAGGTCCACTTCCGGAATCGGCACGTGGGCCAACAGCCGGGTGATGACCAGGATGCCGGCTACGAAGAGCAGGCGCTTACGGAGGTCGCGGTGGGCGAATATCTGCCTAAGCTTATCGAGCATCGTTCGAGGACTCCGTGTCCGGCTTGGACGCGGGGAGCTTGACGCTGCCGCCCGCCTGCTTGATCGCCTTCTCAGCGGAGCCGGTCACGGCATCGGCCGTAAGGGAAATCTTCGACGCGGTGCCGTCTCCGAACACCTTGAGCCGTCGGGCATCCCGGGGAGCCAGTCCCGCCTTCTTGAGTACATCCAAATCGACGGCGCCGCTGAGTTTCCGATCCGCGATCCGGGCGACGGAAACGGCGGCCGTCCGCTGGCCATGGTTCTTGAATCCGCGCAGCTTGGGAA
>JALYJZ010000100.1 GCA_030775025.1 bacterium | reverse complement strand
ACCGGGACAGATCGGCGTCTTCCGGGCCCGGTTCAACAACAGCTACGTTACTCCGGGAAGTCATCGCGAGTACTTCATCCCGCTGGTGGAGGGCGTCAGCTGGATGCGGAATATCGGCATGTACACCGGTATCAAGGTGCAAGGCTATAACTACCGGGCCCAGTGGTACGGCCAAAGCGCGCACCTCGAGCTCTCCCCGACTTCGCGCCAGACCACCAACCATCACCGCTATCTCGCGGGCGGCAAGAAGGTGAACCTCAAGGCGTACATCAAGAACACCGGCGACTACGCCTGGCATGCCGGAGGCAAGAATCCCGTCCGCCTCGGCACGTCGCACGGCCTGGATCGGAAGAGTCGCTTCACGACCAGGACCAGTGACGGCGTCCCCGACGGCGAGCAATGGATCAGCGGGAACCGTCCGACCGGATTGAACGGCCGCTTGGACCCTTCCACCAACCAGGTCGTGGGAGACAGCGCGATCGAACCCGGACAGATCGGAGTGTTTTCCTTCACGATCAAGGCGCCGAGCACGCCGGGCACCTATCGGGAATACTTCCGGCCGGTCCTCGAAGGTGATCGTTGGCTGAACGACTTCGGCATGTACTTCGAGCTCCGGGTGCTGCCGCATGGATTCCACTACGAATGGGTCAAGCAGGACAACCCCGACGCCGTGGCGTACGAGCGAGGTGACGCGACCGCACGGGTGTATCTCCGTAATGCCGGCCAGGAACCGTGGCGGCGTGGTGGTAACGTCCGGCTCGGCACCGACCGGACCCGCGACCGCAAGTCCGCCTTCAAGAGCAGCGACTGGCTGGCCGCCAACCGTCCCAGCACGATCGACGAGGTCGCGGACGCCCCCGGCGAGCAGATCGTCGATCCCGGCCAGGTAGCCCGGTTCGACTTCAAGGTCGAAAGCAAGATCAAGCCGGACGGCGGCTATAAGGAGTACCTGCGTCCGGTCGCGGAGGGCAAGGCTTGGTTCCCCGAAGACTACGGCATGTACGTGCCGGTGAAAGTCGAATCTCCGGCGTACGATTATTCCGTCGTCGAGCAGCGGTTCTCCAGGGACCCGTCCGACGTGAAGTACGGCGAAGTGATCGAAGCGGTGTTGGAGGTGAAGAACCTGGGCCAAACCCCGTGGCCGATCGACGGGGTTAATGCCGTCCGCCTGGGAACGTTCCGCCCGCAGGACCGACAGTCCGGGTTCGCCACGGTCAGCGGAAGCACGGGCTGGATCAACACGAGCCGGGCCGCGCGGATCAGCGGCAAGGTCGATGCCGACGGCACGGTGCAGTCGGCCGGGGAAATCAACCAGGGCGAAGTGGCGCGATTCAAGGTACCCCTCCGGATCAACTCCACGCTGAACCCCGGCAGCTACAAGGAATACTTCAACCTCGTCCACGAGGGCAAGGCCTGGATGCCCGACCTTGGCATCTACTTCCCCGTGACGATCACCTCCGCCAACTATGATTATGAGGTGCTGGACCAGCGCTACTCGCGGGATCCCCAGCAATTGTCGGAAGGTGACCAGGTAGAAGTCCGGGCCGCGGTGCGGAATACCGGACGGTACGCCTGGCCGGTCAGCGGCAGCAATGCGGTGCGGCTCGGCACCGAACGGCCGCGGGACCGCGATTCGGCATTCCAGACCACTACCGGCGGCGACCCATGGTACGCGGCCAACCGGGCCAGCGGTATCGACGGCAAAGTGACCGACCTGGCCACGCTCGCAACCGTACCGGCCACCGAGATCAAGCCCGGGGAGGTCGCCCTGCTGACGTTCACCCTGACCGCCAGCCAGGTCGGCAGCCACCAGGAATACTTCTCGCTCGTCCAGGAGGGCGTGGCTTGGTTCCCGGACCATGGATTCCTGATTCCCCTGAACGTCACCGCGCCGGCCAGCATCGGTGACCCGGAAGCGTCGCCGACGCCCGGCCCCGCCTCCTGAGCCAATACTCGCCTTTTTGCACTGGACGGACCTATTTGGTACTAACAAGTAGGAGCAACCTTGCGAAACAAAATCATACAATGCGGAATCATCGTGGGAGCCGGACTCGTGCTCGGTCTGTTCGGATTAGGGAACGGCGAGGCCAAGGCTGCCGCGACAAGTTACCAAGTCCCCTGTTTTCCCTATAACAAACCGAACTACGCGTTCCGGCAGTACGTCTCGGGGTGGGGATACCACGTGGCCGAGGACTCCTGCCACCAGGCGGGCCGGGCCGTCTTCGCGGCGGGCAACGGCGTCGTCAAATACTCAGCCCGGACGCCGGACTCCTACCGCTGGGGCAACCTGATCGTCATTGAACACACCACGACTTCCGGAGGAAAGGTACTCAGCCTGTACGGCCACCTCGGCAACGATCGCAAGGTACGGGCGGGACAAACCGTGTTCAAGGGACAGCGGATCGGTACCGTCGGACCGCGTGGCGGACAGAACGGTAATTGGGACCCGCACGTACATTTCGGAATCCGGATCGCCCGGTACAACGCGGGGACCGGATCGTACGATTCATCGATC
>JALYJZ010000099.1 GCA_030775025.1 bacterium | reverse complement strand
GAGTAGATGGTACGACTCGTCACCGCTGAAGACACAACACAGCCCGAACATCGTACGGAACCGCCACATCGTCGGCGGCGACAGTGGTGGAAGGTGCCGTTGCTCCTGTTCTTCGCAGTGGCATTCCTCGGTTCCGGATGGTTCACTTACAAGGTATCAGCGGCGACGGACCGCATCTTCACCGAGAACGTCGGTGGCCAGCAGGTCCTGAAGCAAAAGCTTAAGGGTGGTGATCGCGTCAACGTCCTACTAATCGGCGTCGGTGGCCAGGGCCATGACGGCGGAGACCTGGCCGATACCATCCAGCTCGTCAGCATCGAACCCGAAGCCAACCGGGCCGTGATGGTTTCCATTCCCCGCGATCTCTATGTCCAGGTTCCCGACTCGCTTCACAGCGTGAAGATCAACGAAGTCCATTCGATCGGGGAGGAGCAGGAATTGCCGGGCGGCGGTCCCGCGCTGCTGAAGCGGAAGGTCGGCGACATCCTGGGTTTGGACGTGCACTACTTCGTACGGGTGGACTTCGAAGGATTCCGTCAGGTGATCGACTCCATGGGAGGAATCGAAGTCAGCGTGGAAGAACCCCTGTACGACCCATATTATCCGCTCGGCCACGGTTACCAGGTCGTGGACATTCCGGCGGGGCAGACGCACATGGACGGCGAGTTAGCGCTGAAGTACGCCCGCTCGCGCGAGACTACCAGCGATTTCGACCGCAGCCGGCGACAACAGGAGGTGCTGATAGCCGCCCGCAACAAGGCTCTTTCCGTCGCGTTCCTGACCAACCCGAGCAAGATCAGCCAACTCGTGGACATTCTCGGTGACCGTGTACTGACTGACCTGACACTCAAAGAAGCGCAGCGCCTGGCCGAGATCGTCCGTGACATCAAGCCGGCCAACGTGACCAGCCAAGTGATTGACGGAGAAACGACCGGACTGTTGTATGACAGCGTCGGACCCGGTGGTGCGTTCATCCTGCTGCCGACCGCCGGGAACTACTCAGAGATCCAGGAATTCGTCGGGCAGCTGCTGGGCAGTTCCGCGGCGCGTGGCGAGAAGGCGCAGGTCGAACTGCAGAACGCCAGCGGTACCGGCGGCCTGGCCGGAGTCGAGCAGGAAGAATTGAAGGCGTTCGGAATCACGGTGATCAAGGTCGGCAATGCGCCCGAGCTGGCCCAGCAGACCGTAATCTACGATTTCAATGACGGTAGTAGGCCGGACACCATCCGCTTCCTTACGGAACGGTTCGGGGGGCAGGTGATCAAGCGGACCCGTGAACCGGGATCGAAGGTGGATGTCCGGGTGGTCATCGGCACCGATTACGTGTCGGGAGCCGCGGCCCAAACGGAGGGACTGTGAGCCCGCGCGTTCCGGTCGATACCCAACCGCCGCGGCCAATCGGCCTGAAGTTCTTTGCGGCGGCGGTAGCGTTGTCGTTCATCGCCGGCATCGGCGGCGCGGCTGCCGGTACATACCTTCTCAAGACCAATCCGGATACGCCGACGAACGGAACCGCCCAGCAGGTGACCGTTACCGAGGAGAGCGCCGTGATCGATGCCGTGCAAGAGGTCGCTCCTGCCGTGGTCTCGATAGACGTCACCGGAGCACCGTCACTCCTAGCGCCCGGCGGCACGGAAGGTGCCGGCAGCGGGTTCGTCATCACGGCCGACGGATTGATCGTCACGAACCGGCACGTCGTCGAAGACTTGGCGGAGCGGCCGACCGTCATTCTGGAGGATGGCCGGGACTTCGAGGCGGAAGTGGTCGGGACCGACCCAGTGTTCGACCTGGCGCTTCTGAAGATCGGAGCCGTGGACCTGCCGGTCGTGGAGCTTGGCGAGGTCGATAGCCTCCAGGTGGGTCAGCAAGTGATCGCGATCGGTAACGCGCTGGGCCAGTTCGACCATACGGTGACCACCGGCGTGCTTTCCGCCACCGGGCGGGCAGTGATCGGCGATGCCGCGGCGAACCTCGACAACCTCCTGCAGACCGACGCGGCGATCAACCCCGGCAATTCCGGCGGTCCGCTGGTCAACCTCGAGGGCCAGGTCATCGGCATCAACACGGCCATCGCCGGAGGGGCGGAAGGCATCGGCTTCGCGATCCCGGTCGACGTGGTCCGGCAGGCGATCGACAGCTATCAGGAACGGGGCGAGATCGTCCGCGCCCAACTCGGTGTGACCAGCGTGACCCTGACACCGGAAGTCGCGGAAGAACGCGAGACCGGGGTATCGCAGGGCGCGCTGATCATTTCCGTCGTGCCGAACAGCGCTGCCGCGGAGGCGGGAATCAGGCCAAACGACGTCATTACCGCCGTCGGTGATACCGCGGTAGACAGGGAACACTCGCTGTCGTCGTTGATCGCAGCCCATTCCCCGGGTGACCGAATCCAAGTGACGATCCGCCGTGGCGGAGAAGAGCGCGCCCTTTCCGTAACGCTCGGACGACGCGTACGCTGAACGGATTCCGGCGACTCAGAACTCGGTGACCCGTTCCCGGCCGGCAAGGTCGCTATGTGTCGTAGCCGGCCGCATGGCAAGCTGATGGATCGACTCCGTTTGCCCGGGAGCATGCTCCAGGAGTATTCGCCGCGGAAGGCGTGAAGCGTTTCCCAGATCACGCAAGAGTCGACGGATGACATCGAGCCCGTCATCCCCGCCATCCAGCGCGAGGCGCGGTTCCTCGGGCAGCGCGTCGGCCTCGCATGGCGTGAGATAGGGCA
>JALYJZ010000098.1 GCA_030775025.1 bacterium | reverse complement strand
GGGCTACCTTCTCCGACGGCTCTTTCCGCCATATTACTTCGCCAGTTCGGTCGCCCGTGTCTCGCGGATCACGTTGACCTTGATCTGTCCCGGATACGTTAGCTCCTGCTCGATCTTCTTGGCGATGTCCTTGGCGAGTTTCACCGTCGAAAGGTCGTCGATCTCCTGGGGCTTCACCAGGATCCGGATCTCGCGGCCGGCCTGGATCGCGTACGTCTTCTCTACGCCCTCGAACGCGTTCGCCACGTTCTCCAGTTCCTGGAGCCGTTTGACGTACTGCTCGTAACTTTCGCGCCGGGCGCCCGGACGGGCCCCGGAGATCGCGTCGGAGACCTGGCAGATGATGTCGAGCGTGGACTCGATCGGCAGGTCCTCGTGGTGCGCGCCGACCGCGTGGCAGACGTCCTCGGGCAGGCCGTACTTCTTGCAGATGTCGCGGCCGATCAGGGCGTGCGGGCCTTCGACCTCGTGGGTCACGGCCTTGCCGATGTCGTGGAACAAGCCGACCAGCTTGGCCTTGGTCGGATCAACGCCGAGTTCACCGGCGAGCATCTGCGCGATGAAGCTCACCTCCACCGAGTGCTTGAGGATGTTCTGGCCGTATGAGGTCCGGAACTTCATGGTTCCGAGCAGCTTCACCAAGTCCGGGTTAAGCCCGCTGAGCTTGAGCTCGTAGACGGCATCCTCGCCGGCCTTCTTGGAGATCTGGTTCACTTCCTTCTCGGCCTTCTTCACGACCTCCTCGATCCGGGACGGGTTGATCCGGCCGTCCGCGACGAGCTTCTCCATCGCGATCCGGGCGACTTGCCGCCGGACCGGGTTGTAGCCGGAGATCACCACGGTGTCCGGCGTGTCGTCGACGATGATGTCGACGCCGGTCGCCTTCTCGAACGATTGGATGTTCCGGCCTTCCTTGCCGATGATCCGTCCCTTGATCTCGTCGCTCGGAATCTGGACGGTCGTCACGGTCAGTTCGGAGGATTGGTCCGCGGCGTAGCGCTGGATCGCTCCTGCGATGATCTTCTTCGCGCGCTGTTCGCCGTCTTCCTTCGCCTTTTCCTCCAGGTCGTGGATCTTCCGTGCGAACTCCTCGGAGAACTCCTTCTCAAGCATCTTGAGCAACACATCCTTAGCCTTCGCTTGGGTGAGCTTGGCGACCTTTTCCAAATTCTGGACCTGGCGCTCTTTCACCTCGGCGATCTCATCCTTCAGCACCTTGGCCTGCTCGCGGTCTTTTTCGAGTTGAGCCAGCCGTTCCTCAAGCTGCTTGTCCTTGCGGTCGAGGTTTTCCTCACGCGAAGCCAGTCGCGACTCGGTCGCCTCCAGGCGCTTCCGATGCTCGCGTTCCTCGTCCTTCGCCGCGTTGGTAGCCTTAAGCGCCTCGTCCTGTGCCCTTAGGACGATCTCCTTGGCCTTCGACTCGGCATCGCTGAGCGTCCGTTCAGCCTTGGCGTGCGTGCGCTCCTGCTGACCTTTGCTGCGGTTCGAAAAAACCGCATAACCGACGCCAGCTCCCGCTGCCGCGGCCACGATCAGTAACAGTACCGTATCCATGGAATGTTCCCTTTATCATTGCCTTTCCACTATACCACCTCGACCGGAGGCCGCTCCGCACGCTAGGCTGGATACATATGTTAGGAATCGCATTCCTGTTCGCGAGCGTGATATTCGGATGTTCCGTAGCGTACCGGTTACCCCTGGCACTCCGGATCGAGGAACGGCTGTTCGCCGGCGTGCCGATCGGACTCGCGGCCGGCGGATTGATCGGGTTCCTCTACGTGCTCTGGTTCGGCATGGACACCGGCGCGCTGCTCCTGCCGACGTTGCTCGGCTTAGTTGGGACCGGCGTGCTCTGGCGCCGCTACGGCCTTGCCGCCGCCGTCCGCCGCGACGCGGCCCACCTCCGGAAGCGCCTCCGCGGCTGGCCGTTCCGAATCGGCGCCGTGATATTCACTATCCTGGCAGCGACGCTCGGCACGATCATGTGGCATGCCCTGTTCACCGACGGCGGCTCCCTGTATGTCAGCTTCAGCAACGTCTGGGGGGACTGGAACCAGCACCTCGCCCAGACCACCAGCTTCGCGTACGGCGGGAACTTCCCGCCGGAACAGACCGTCCTGAGCGGCCAGAAGATCACCTATCCGTTGCTCACGAATTTCGTATCGGCGCTCCTGGTCACCGGTGGGTTGGGCCTCCTCGCCGCGATGAAAGTCCCCGGCGTGCTGCTGGTCATCGCCGGGTTCGGCATGCTCACCACCTTCCTCCGCCTGACCGCCGGTCCCAAGACGATGCTGATCGGCGCGGTGTTGTTCTACGCGTTCGGCGGACTCGGCTTCATCAACTTCTTCGCTGACCTAGCGGCGTCCGGAAAGCCCCTCGGCGAGTTCCTCCGTCAGCTCCCACATGAGTACACGCTCACCTTCGGCGAGGTGCCGGTGTCGAACATCAACCTGATCAACCCGATCTTCGCGTACGCCATCCCGCAGCGGGCGTTCCTGTTCGGGCTACCGCTTACGCTGACGATCCTGAGCCTTCTGTACGCAGGCCTCAGGGGACGTCCGCGGGAACCCTTCCTGGCCGCCGGATTGCTCGCGGTCCTGTTGCCGCTGGTGCATACCCATTCGCTCGTGTTCCTGGGGCTTCTCACGCCGGGACTGGCGCTACTCACCTGGCGACGACTGGCTGGTCCGCGTAAGCGCCGTTTCCGCTGGCGGTATCTCCTGC
>JALYJZ010000097.1 GCA_030775025.1 bacterium | reverse complement strand
CGGCCGACCGAGCCTGATCCTCTACCCATTGGTCGCCATTCTCGCGGTAATCATCACCCTGCTGCTCCGGCGCACGAAACCTTCCCGCGCTCGTACGCTCGCGAACTACTTCGCCGTGGTGGGAGCCGTCTTGCTGACCTACCAGCTCGTCGTGCTCGGCATCGGCCTGGAGCGGAATACGGGCGTCGATGTGCGCGCCAAAAGCGACTTACTGGAATCCGCGAACGAGGCCGAGATGCCGCGACAGGCTCCGGACATCTACTACCTGGTCTTCGACCGGTACGGCGGCCAGGTCGGACTTTCGGAAAGTTATGACTTCAGCAACGAACCGTTCCTGGAGTCGCTCGAGGACCGCGGCTTCTTCGTGGCGGATGCCAGCTTCGCCAACTATCCGATCACCGCTTCATCCCTCGCTTCCTCGCTGAACGGCGGGCTCCTCGAGACGACCGGACAGGTCGGAGACGTTCGCGCGCGACAGGAGTTCTATCCCTTGATCAAGCGGCCGGAAGCCGGGCGGTTCCTGCAGGAACTCGGGTACCGGCATCTGCACGTGGGCTCCTGGTGGGGTCCCAGCCAGACGATCGCCTCGGCGGACCAAAACTACGAAGCCGCTTGGCGGTTCGGTCCAGATGCGGCGCACGTTCACACGGGCCACCTCGCCAGCGTGTACCTGGTCGGCACGATGCTCGTGGACCTGCAGGAGAAGGCGTTCGGACCGTTCCAGGTCGAAAACCAGCACGGCACCGTCTTCAACCGACAGTTCGCCGCGCTGGAAGAACTGGCGGCCCAGGCCGGCAAGGCCGATGCGCCTCGCTTGGTCACCGGCCATATCCTGATGCCCCATCCCCCGTTCGCGTTCGATGCCCGGGGCGGAACGGAGATTGACCGCAGCAAGGGCGCACGACAGAACTTCCTGGACCAACTCACGTACACGAACACGCGGATCGAACAGACGGTAGACGCGATCCTGGCCGCCTACCCCGAAGGCCGGAAGCCGGTGATCGTCCTGACGGCGGACGAAGGTGAGTATCCGTACATCGGCGGATATGCCGCGAACGACACCAACGTGAACCTGCGCGAGAAGACGAACATCCTGAACGCTTTCTACTTCCCCGACGGAGATTACGTCCCGGGCCGGGACGACTCACCCTACGAGACGATGACGGCGGTCAACAATTTCCGGGTGATCTTCAACCGGTTCTTCGATGCCAACCTGGCGCTCCAGCCGGATCGCATCTTCACCGTCCGCGACGTCAACCGGCCGTATGACTTCGTGGACGTAACCGAACGGGTTCGCGCGAAGCCGGGTGCGCCAGGCAGCGGGATCGTCAAGAAGTAGTCGTAAATGGTACGTTGGACGCCACTGCGTACGAAGTGAACGGCACCGCAGGCTCCTCCGCCACCTGCTCAGGCGGCCAAGTACTCCAGAATCCGGTGGTGGTGTTGGGCATCGTGACGGGCGGCACCTGCGCGGCGCCGGGCGGCACCCTCCAGAACGTGTACGACAACGGCAACACGATCACCACCACGAACGCCCGGGACATCGACTTCACGCTGGCGGATACTACGGTCGATGCCAACTTCGTGGTCGACGTGGCGGCCAGCTCCACCGGCCAGTTCCAGGTGCAGAAGGCCGGCACCACCGTGTTCTCGGTGGATCCGGATGCGACGGGCTTTGCCGCGAACCAACCGACGGTGAACATCAATACGACAGGGGTCGGCTTCCCTACGCTACGGGTTGCGAGTGATCAGGTTGGTGGCGGTACCCTCAGGCTTATCGGTTCCGGTGGGGAATATGCTATCGGAGCCGTCAACGACGACCTGCACTTCGTCAATAACACTCCGACCCTGACGGCCCAGCTCACCCAGGAAGGTCGGCTCAACCTGCCGGTTGGCGGCGACACCGCGGGACTCATGATCGGCGGCACGGCCCACCTGTTCAGTCCTTCGACCAACATTCTTGCCACCAACGACAACTTTGTCGTCCGGGACGGGTCGAGCGACATCATCACGATGAATCCGTTTGCGACGGGGTTCGTGGCTGGTGAACCCTCGCTCGAAATCGATACGACCGGCGTGGAATTCCCGACGCTTTCGATTGGTAGCACGGATCAAGCGGGAGGAGGCACGCTGCAGTTAAAGAGCTCGAGTGGAGAATTTAACCTGTTCCAGGTCGGTACCACGTTGGTCTTCCATGACGGAATAGCCACGAGAGCACAACTTCAGACGAACGGTCAATTTTCCGTCGGCGGCACGGGACCGGCGGGAGGGGCGCTCATCACCTCGACCCAATCCAGCAACCCGCCGCTTGCGCTCAACCGTACTGGTAATGACGGTACCCTGATTGATTTTCTACAGGAGGGCGTCATCGAAGGAACCGTCTCCGTGAGCGGTACCACGGTCAGCTACAATGCGTTCACCGGATCCCACTATGCGACTATTGGCGGCCCGGTCGAGCAAGGCATGCTGGTCAGCATGACCGGAAATAACGGCCGGCTCGGTGATCGGGAAAAATCAGAAATCATCTACGGGGCTAAGCCTACCGCGAAAGCCAACGACTCCGCCGTGCTGGGTGCGTATCTCTCGGTGCTTGAACCGAAGAAGGCACCGGAAAGCACCTCCAACCCGAGTCTCGTCACGGCCGTCGGGAACGGCGAAATGTGGGTCGCGGATACGGGTGAAGGTATCGCGCCGGGCGACAACCTGATCTCTTCGGACGTCACCGGCCACGCG
>JALYJZ010000096.1 GCA_030775025.1 bacterium | reverse complement strand
GCCTTCGGAAGTGTTTCCGGTCGTTCACCGTCACCACCACGCCGTCAATCTGGTACGGAAGCGACTTCCGCTTTCGCTCCATCTCCTGCCAGAAGCCGATGACCGCGTCGGCGTCCACTGCCACGCGGTCGTAGCGGCCGGCCGGGAATCCGAGCTCCCTGGCGAGAGCGTGCTCCTCGGCATGCGTTTTCAAGACGCGCCCCTCCGGCTCGAGCATGGCGTACGCCACGAACGAAAGTTCCCGCGCTGCCACCAACCGCGGATCAAGCTGGCGGAGGGTTCCTGCGGCGAGGTTGCGCGGATTGGCATACGTGGGCTTCCCGGCTTTTTCCTGGGCCCGGTTAACCGCTTCAAACCGCCGGTAGCTCATATAGACTTCGCCGCGGACCTCGACCGTCAGGGGCCGCCGGAGCCGGAGCGGCACGCTTTCGATGGTCTTCACGTTAGCCGTCACGTCCTCGCCGACCCGTCCGTTGCCGCGAGTGGCAGCTTGTACATAGATTCCCCGCTCGTAGCGGACCGCGATCGCTAGGCCGTCATACTTCAGCTCGGCGAAGTACTCCGGCGGCGTGCCAGCGAGTTTGGTGATCCGCCGGTCCCAGGTCCGGAACTCATCCGGATCGAATACGTCGGTCAGCGAAAGCATCGGGACCTCGTGCCGGACCTCGGCGAACCCTTTCGCAACCGCCCCCTCCACCCGTTGGGTCGGCGAATCGGGCGTAACCAGGTCGGGAAACCGCCCCTCAAGCTGTGATAGCTCATGCTTGAGCGAATCAAGGGCCTCGGGCGATATCCCGGAGCGATCTTCGACGTGGTAAGCATACCGGTGCCGGTCGATCTCCTCGCGGAGCTTCGCGATCCGCTGTCGTGCCTTGGCTTTCGTGATGCGTGCTGCGTCCGTCATGAACCCAGTATATCGACTGTGCTAGGATGAGGCGTCAGGATTCACTGGTCCGCCAGTCCTGCACCGCCCCTTGTCACCAACGAAAGGATCCGATGGCAGCTACCGCCGCCGTAAGTACCGTCGACATCGAGGCCCGCCTCGATTGCCTGATCGCCGAGGCCCAACGGAGTAACGAGCCAACCCCGCTGACCCGCGATCAAGTGATTCCGGGTGCCGACTCGGACGAGAAGCCCTTTTCCGATGAGGAGCTGAGAGTGGTCTTCCGGAAACTTCTCTTGGAGTTTGGAGTCAGCAAAGAGCGGGTCATGGCCCGGTCGCAACTCAT
Source organism: bacterium (assembly GCA_030775025.1). Lineage (GTDB taxonomy): Bacteria > Patescibacteriota > SICC01 > SICC01 > SICC01 > JALYJZ01. The sequence goes on along the minus strand of JALYJZ010000096.1, from coordinate 1,514 downwards.
TCACGAAACGGCCGGCTGTCCGGGCACCACGAGGTACCTATTAGCGGCAACCGCCTTTCGGTGTTCGTGCACGGTTTCGATGATCGGTCCGGCTTCGCGCTCTATCTCGCCCCCGCTGGCTACCGCCAGACCTGACCGTGACAAGGAGCCCGCCGGGGTCATGTATCATCATCACGATACCGACCCCGGCGCTTCTTTTTACTTGAAAAAACGTGCAAACTGTGGTACTTTTGCGAGCCCACGACACTCTTTCCCAATTTGCTGTCCACAACGAAAGGATCGACATGGCGCAGGCAATCGATGACGAGCAGTTGAGGTCCGACATCGAGTCGGCCGTCGAGCTCCAAGTCTGGGGGAGCGACGCCTACCTCGTGCTCGACGCGCACCACCTCGACCTCGAGGAGGGGCGGTTCGACCTCAGCAGTACGGAGCGACGGGCCGTCGCGAACGCGGTCGCCGATCTCTATGAGATCCCCATGGGAGACCTGGAGCTGGCGAACGCCGAGCCGCTCACCGAGTTCCGCTCACCGAGTCAGGACGTCTCGCTCTACCGCCTTTTCGACGGCGAATCCGTGACGTACTACCTCGCCATGCCCAACCGGACGACCGACGACTTCGTCTCGAGTGGGGATTAGCAGCATGCAGGAAAGAATCGCGGAGACCGCGCCTCGTCACCCGACGAACCAGCCCGGTCTCCGCTTTTCCTTTCCTAGGTACTCATCTCGCGAAGTGCCTGCACCCGCTCGGCGATCGGCGGATGGGTGTTGAACAGTCCGGCGAACCAGGACTGGGCGTCCTTCTTGTGGTCCTTGAGCGGATTGGCGATGAAGAGATGGGCTGTTGCCTTGTTGGCCGAACGGAGCGGCTGATGGTCGCGATCGATCTTTTCGAGCGCCCGAGCCAGTCCTTCCGGATAGCGGGTCAGGAGCGCGCCGGTGGCATCCGCCATATATTCCCGCCGCCGCGAGATCGCCATCTGGATCAGCATCGCGAAGATCGGCGAAAGCAGCACGAGCACGAATCCGACAATCATCAGGATCAACCGGAGCTGACCGCCCTCGCGGTTGGACCCGCCGCCGAAGAATGCCATCCGCAGGAAGAAGTCGGCCAACAGGGTAATGATGCCGACCAGTACCACCACGATCATCATCAACCGGATGTCGTAGTTGCCGACGTGCGCCAGCTCATGAGCGATCACGCCCTCCAGTTCCTCATTCTCCAGCTTCTTGACGATGCCGGTGGTCACGGCGACCGAGGCCTTCTCGGGATTCCGCCCCGTGGCGAACGCGTTCGGCGCCGGGTCATCGATCACGTAGACCTTCGGCATCGGCAGCCCGGCGGTGATCGCCAGGTTCTCGACCATATTATAGACGTAGGGATTGTCTTCTTTCTTGATCTGCTTGGCGCCGGACGTCGCCAGGGCGACCTTGTCGCCGCCGAAGTAGGAGAATAGCGACATCGCAACCGAGATGCCGACCGCGAGGACCAGGATCGTCGGGTCGCCGAAGTAGTAC
>JALYJZ010000095.1 GCA_030775025.1 bacterium | reverse complement strand
GAAGACCTGGGATTCGTCGAAGTGCCGGGCGAGGTGCCGGTTGAGTTTCCGGGCCGAGGAAAGGTCGCGGCCGAAGGGCTTCTCCAGCACGATCGCGGGGGTACGGCCGGCGGCACGCCGGTTCAGCCTGGCCCGGGCCAGTCCTTCGACTATCGGCTGGAATAGGCTGGGCGGCGTCGCGAGGTAATAGACGACCCGGCAGGGCCGCGTGCCGATCTTCTTCGCCAAGGCCGCGTCCCAGTCGCCGCCCGATAGGTCCGCGGTAAGATGGGAGGCCTTGGCGATCTCCCCGATTCCAGCCGTTGCCGGAATTCCTGCGATCCACTTCCGGAATTGTGCGTTCGAAAGCGGCTGCTGCGAGACGCCGACCAGTCGGAACGACGGTCCAAGCAGGCCATTCTTCGCCAAGTGTCCGAGCGCGGGAAGCAGGTACTTCGCGGAAAGGCCACCGGTCGCCCCGAACAGGACGAGCGTGGTCGGTTCCGTGATCTCGGTGCCGATATCCGTATTTGTCTTGGCCACGCATGCAGCATACCACCGCACTGTCCGCCCTCCGCCGGCGCTGAAACCCGCGTCTTGTCCTTTCCCACCTGACTGCTTATAGTCGAAGCCCATGGGGGCGCCGAAGAAAATCCTGCTGATCGAAGATGACTTCCTGCTGCTGGAGATGTATGCGATCACGCTTACCGGCGAAGGGTACGAGGTGTTCAAGGCCAACGACGGCCAGCAGGGGCTCGACCTGATCCAGCAAGAGCAGCCGGACCTCGTGCTCCTCGATCTCTCGATGCCGAGCGTTTCGGGATACCAGGTGCTTGCCGATCTCCAAAAATCCGGGAATCGCACGCCGGTGATCGTAATCTCGAACACGGACGAACGGACGGCGATCGAGAAGTGTAAGCAGCTCGGGGCGAAGGAGTACGTCGTGAAAGCCCGGACGAACCTGGACCAGATCAAGGAAATCGTCGCCCGGCATCTGCGCTGATCGTCGCCGGACCGCGGAGGCGACCATTCAGGTAAGCTGGGGACGTGAAGATTCTCCTGGCGACGGAATCGTACTGGCCAAACCGCGACGGCGGCTCCGTGTTCGAGCGGGCGCTGGTCCACGGTTTGATCGAGCTTGGCCATGAGGTGCGGGTGGTCGCGCCCTCGCCGAAGGCGGGTGGACCGTACGTGGAGCGCGACGGGCGTTCCGATGTGCACCGCACCCGTTCTTTCCGGCTGCCGGGAAAGTTCGGCTCCGTCGGAGCACGGGGTTCGTTGCTGCCCGGCCGGGTCATCCGGAGCCTGATCGACGGTTACTCGCCCGACCTGGTGCACATCCATAACCCGTTCGGTATCGGGCGGACGGCGATGCGTGCCGCCCGGAAGCGCCACATCCCCGTGGTCGCCACCAACCACAATATGCCCGAGAACACGGTGGACAACCTGCGCCTCTTAGGCAAACTGATCCCGAACGCCGCCGAACGCATCTGGCGCTGGCAGATCAAGTTCCTGAACCAGGCTAACTTCGTCACCTCGCCGACCAAGACCGCGGTCGACATGCTGGTGGCCCACGGACTGACGGTTCCCCACCGGCCGATCTCGAACGGCGTGGACGTGCGGCGGTTCAACCCCTCCGTCCCCGCCACCGCCCTCCGACGCAAACTCCACCTTCCGGAGAAGCCGATCGTGCTCTACCTCGGCCGGCTGGACGGAGAGAAGCGGATGGACGTGTGGCTCGACGCGGTGCCGAAGGTCCGGAAGGAAATCGACGCGCATTTCCTGATCGGCGGCCGCGGCGGCGAGCTGGCCGCGCTCAAGCGGCGGGCGGTGTCGCTCGGCGTCGCGCACCACGTAACGTTCGCCGGCGAAGTCGCCGACGCGGACCTTCCCGCCTTCTACCGGCTCGGTACCGTCTTCGCGATCAGTTCGCCGGCGGAGCTGCAAAGCATCGTCACGCTGGAAGCGCTGGCGGCGGGCCTTCCAGTGGTCGCCGCGGACGCGGCCGCGCTTCCCGAACTCTGTCAGTCCGGACGGAACGGCTACCTCTTCCAGCCCGGCAGTGCCGACGGCCTGGCGGAAAGCCTCGCCCGGATCCTCCAAAACCCCGCGATGTCCGCCCAGATGGGCGCGGAATCACGGAAGATCATCGAGGCATCGCACGACCTGCGGAAGATGCCGACCAACTATGAAGCGGTCTACAAGGAGGCGCTCCGATGAACATCGGGTTCTTCTCGGAAACGTACCTGCCGGACGTCAACGGGGTGATCACCTCGATGGAGAGTTTCCGGCATGAGCTCGAAGGAATGGGACATCGGGTCTACGTCTTCGCCCCCGACACACGGCTGTTCCAAGTGCCTTGGCGGAAGACGCGCCAGGAGGCGCGGGTCTTCCGGTTCGGTTCGTTCAGCTATCCGGCCTACAAGTCGATCCGGGTGGCGATGCCGGTGAACATCCCGGTGGCGCGGAAGATCCCGTCCCTCAAGCTCGACGTAGTGCACTCGCACACCCCGTTCTCGTTGGGCCTCTTCGCCAGCTGGGTCGCCCGCCGGTACGACATCCCCCACGTGCACACGTACCACACGCTCTATCCCGAGTACGCCAAGTTCTACTTTCCCGGGTTCAAACGCTGGAACGAAAAGGGCGCGGAGAAGCTGTCGGCCCTGTTCTGCAACCAGGTCACCGAGGTGATCTCGCCGTCGGACGATATCCACCGCAAGCTCAAGCGCTATGGCATCCGCCGCCCGATCACGACGCTGCCGACC
>JALYJZ010000094.1 GCA_030775025.1 bacterium | reverse complement strand
TGGGCGTCGTGCATCGCACGTGGCAACCGCTGCCGCATCGGATCAAGGACTATATCGCCGTGCCCAAACCTAACGGATATCGTTCGCTTCATACCACGATCTTCGGCCCGCACAACCGGCTGCTCGAGGTGCAGTTTAGGACCCAGGAGATGCACGACGAAGCGGAGCACGGCGTGGCCGCACATACCCTCTATGCGGAACGGAAACGGGCGGCCCCGGCGACCCCTGAGCAGCTGGCGATCATGAAGCGCCTCAAGAGCTGGCAGGGTGAGATGGGTGAATCACCCGAAGCGCTCCAACGGTTCAAGATAGACCTTTTCTCCGACCGGATCTTCGTTTTTACGCCAAAAGGGGAGGTGCACAGTCTGCCGACCGGGAGTTGTCCTGTCGATTTCGCATATGCGGTACATACGGAAGTCGGACACTCCTATCGCGGCGCCAAGGTCGGCGGACGGATAGTGCCGTTGGATACCGAGCTCCTGAATGGTGACGTGGTGGAGATCCTCCGTGGCCCATCCGCGGCTCCCAAGCGCGACTGGTTGCAGTCGGTCCGGACGGGGCACGCGCGGAACGCCATCCGGCGTTTCTTCCGCGAACAGGATCGTGACGTGACGACCGCCGAAGGCAGGCAGCTTTTGTCCGAGCTACTCAGCCGGTATCACCGGCCGGGCCGCCTCCCCAAGGATGAATGGAAGCGCCTCCGCGGGGCAGTGGCGGGAGCAGCGTCCGATGACGATGTCCTGGCGGCGCTCGGGGAAGGGCGGGTCACCCAGACGGCCTTGGCCAAGGCCCTCGGATTGACGGCGCCTCCTGCGGTCCGGAACCCGAAGCGGCCGGTCGCCGCCGGACGGTTCCGGGTGGTGATCGGCCAGGACCTGACGCTACCGACCGCTTACGCTGCTTGCTGCGGTCCGCGCCCCCTGGTCCCGATCGTCGGATATGTCACGCTGCGCAAGACAATCACGATCCATCGGCAATCCTGCAAGCAACTAGAGAGCCTGCCGGACCCCTCGCGCCTCGTTTCTGCCCGCTGGGAAGACGCGTAGGCGTTGCCTGGTAGGTCACGCACCCATAAGCTGGACGATGGAACATGAGTGAATCACAACCCCAACCTTCCGGCGGACGTTTCCAGACGCTCCGCGGCATGCGCGACATCCTAAGCGATGATGCCGCCGTCTACCGTCACGTCGAGCAGACATTCTGGAAGATCGCCGAGCGCCATGGGTTCGCGGAGATCCGCATGCCGGTACTGGAGCGGACGGAACTGTTCACCCGATCCGTGGGAGAAGCGACGGAACTGGTCCACAAGGAGATGTACACGTTCGAGGATCGTTCCGGCCAATCGGTGAGCCTGCGGCCGGAAGGAACGGCCGGCGCGGCGCGGGCGTATCTGGAGCAGGGAATGGGAAGCCTTCCACAGCCGGTGAAGCTGGGCTACTGCGGGAACATGTACCGTTACGAGCGTCCCCAGGCGGGACGGTTCCGGGAACATGAGCAGTTCGGACTGGAGGCGTTCGGGTCGTCCGATCCGGCGCTGGATGCTCAGGTGATCCTGACCTGCTGGCAGATGCTTGAGGAACTTGGGATCGACCGCCCTTCGGTGCAGATCAATTCGCTTGGTGGACCGGCTTCCCAAAAGGCCATCCGGAAACTGATCACGGATACGGCCGCACCGCACGAAGAGCGGCTGTCGGACGACGCCCGTCGCCAGCTCCGGGACAACCCACTTCGCATGTTGGACACCAAGGACCCCGCTACCCGTGAGGTAGTCGAGCAGATCCCGCCGTTGGTCGACCAGCTCGCCAGCGAAGACCGGGAGCACCTTACCGCGGTCCTGGAATATCTCGACCAAGCCGGTATTGATTACGAGCTAAACCCCCATCTGGTCCGCGGCTTTGACTATTACACCCGCACGGTCTTCGAATTCTGGGGTGCCGCAGGGGCCGATGCATCGTTGATCGGTGGCGGCCGGTACGACGGCCTGATCCAGTCACTGGGAGGTCCGGCTACTCCCGCGGTCGGTGCCGGCTGCGGCATCTACCGTATTGTCGAAGCGCTCAAGGCGAAGCGGGGACCGAAACATTACACGAAGCGCTCACAGGTCTACCTGATCCAACTCGGTGACGTGGCCAAGCGGCACGCGTTCGGGTTGCTCGGAGACCTTACTAAATCCGATATTTCAGTGACGGCGTCATTCGGGAAAGAGGGAATCCGCTCGCAGCTGCGCCAGGCCGACAAGCTTGGCGTCTCGCTCGCCTTGATCATCGGGCAGAAAGAAGCGATGGAGAACAGCATCATTATCCGGGATATGTCGTCGGGAATGCAGGAGACCGTACCGCTCAAGGAAGCGGTCGCCGAAGTGCAGTCCCGGCTCCCCAAGGACGTCGACCGGGCCGCATCCGGCTAGAGTGGCGCCTGATAACGCGATATACTGTCACGGATGACCGAGGAATGCGTATTTTGCAGCATCGCGGAGGGAAAGACCGATGCCGAGTTACTTCATGAGGATGAGCAGGCGGTAGCGTTCGCGGATAAAACTCCGCAAGCGTCCGTTCACCTGCTCCTCATTTCCAAGACGCACTACGCCGCGGTCACTGACGTACCCGCCGACGACCCGCTGCTGTCACATCTGGTGACCGTAGCTCGGGATATCGGGAACCAGCGTTCGCCGGAAGGCTTCCGTTTGGTCATTAACACGGGAATCCAGGCGGATGTCCCGCACTTGCACGTTCATGTGCTCGGCGGTCCGAAACGCCTGTCCCTGACC
>JALYJZ010000093.1 GCA_030775025.1 bacterium | reverse complement strand
TTCATCAACAAGGCGGTCGGCAGCGTCCGCTTCTTCCGCCCCGACGTGATGGTCTGCGTACCGGCCGGCGTGACCTCTACTGAGCGGCGCGCAGTGATTGATGCGACCACAGCGGCGGGTGCGAAGAACGCCTACATCATCCGTGAGCCACTGGCGGCGGCAATCGGGGCGGATATTCCGATCGGTTCCGCCTCGGGTAACATGGTCATCGATATCGGCGGCGGAACGTCCGAAGTGGCGGTAATTTCGCTCGGCGGCATCGTGGCGGTGGAATCCGCGCGGGTCGGCGGCGACAAGTTCGATCGATCCATCGCGGCATACGTGCGGCGGCGACACAACCTGGCGATCGGCGACGTCACGGCCGAGCAGATCAAGATCCAGATCGGTTCGGCCATGGCGCTGCCGGAAGGCGAGGAGATGAGCATGGAGGTCCGTGGCCGGGATATGGTCGCCGAGATGCCGAAGACGATCACGCTCAAGACGAACGAGGTCGTGCACGCGATCCAGAGCCAGCTCGCGGAAGTGGTCCAGGCGGTGAAGGGAGTGCTCCAGCAGACGCCGCCCGAGCTTTCCGCGGACGTGATCGATCGCGGGATGGTGATGGCCGGTGGCGGCTCGCTCCTGCGGAACATCGACCGGGTGGTCACCCAGGCGACGAGCGTACCGTGCCACGTGGCAGAGGACCCGCTGTTCTGCGTGGTGCGGGGGACGGGCGTGGCCGTCGAGAACCTCGATTCGTACAAACGGGCCGTCGCGGTCCGTTAGCATGGTAGAAGCGCGCTATCCCCGGGTCGGCATCGGCGTGGTGATACTGCGGGACGACAAACTACTCTTGGGAAAGCGGAAGGGCTCGCACGGTCCCGGGGAATATGCCCCGCCGGGAGGCAAGCTCGACTATGGCGAATCGTTCGAGGAATGCGCGAGGCGCGAAGTCCGGGAAGAAACCGGTCTGGAAATCCGGAACGTCAGGTTCTTGAGTCTAATGAATCAACGGCAGTACCCGCCCGACCACTTCGTGAATTTAGGACTGCGTGCGGACTGTCCCGTAGGAGAACCGAAAGTCATGGAACCGGAAAAGTGCGAGCACTGGGGCTGGTACGGGCTCGATGCCTTGCCGGAGCCGTTGTTTGCGACTATGTCCTACTACGTACGGGCCATCCTGGGCGAGGGATATTTTTGGGATCCAAAGTAGCCGTACAATCGGCACCCCATTAAGCTAAAACCATGTTAATCGGCATCGACGCATCGCGCGCCAACATCCCGGAACGTACCGGGGTGGAGTGGTACGGCTACCATCTGATCAGGGCGTTCGCCAAACTCGATCGGAAGAACCAGTACCGGCTTTATGTGCGTGAGCCCCTCAGGAAAGACCTGCGGGATCTCCCGGATAACTTTACGCCGGTCGTCCTGCCGGAACAGCGCCTGTGGACCTACTGGGCCCTGAGCCGCGAACTGCGCCGGAATCCCGTGGATGCGTTGTTCGTACCGTCGCATACCGTGCCGCTGGTCCATCCGCGCCGGACGGTCGTCACCGTCCACGACGTCGGCTTTCGGAAGTTCAAGCAAAATTACCGCCGCTCGCACTACCTGAGCCTCGCGCTCGGTACGAAGTGGTCCGTGAAACGGGCGAGTACCGTGGTGGTGCCGAGCCGTGCAGTAGCGCGCGAGCTTGGCACGGTCTATGACCTTCCGGCTTCGAAGGTGGCGGTGGTCCCGAACGGCTTCGACCCTGCCGCGTTCTCAGGGATCACCGCCTCGCGGGTCGCGGAAGTGATGCGGCATCATCGCATCAAGGATCCGTACCTCCTCTTCACCGGCCGGCTCGAACTTCGGAAGAATGTATCCCGGATCATCGAGGCATTCTACCGTTTGCGCGATTCCGGCCTGTTCGGCGGCCAACTGGTCCTGGTCGGCAATCCCGGCTTGGGATATGAGGAAATCCGCCGCCTGATCATCAAGCGGCCGATTCCGGAGTACGTGGTGCACACCGGCTATCTTCCCGACGATGAACGGGCGGCGCTGTTGAAAGGAGCCAGGGGACTCGTATTTCCTTCGCTGCACGAGGGCTTCGGTATCCCGATCTTAGAAGCATTCGCCGCCGAAACGCCCGTGATCACCGCCGACCGGGGAGCGACCAAGGAAGTCGCCGGTAACGCCGCGCTGCTGGTCGACCCGGAGAGCGTGGAGTCCATCCATCACGGCATGGAGCAGATCCTCAGCGACACCGGACCGGGGGCGCGTCTGGCCGCTGCCGGAACGCAGCGGGCACAGCAGTTCGGCTGGGACAAGACAGCCGTGCAGATATTGGAGATCCTGACGAAATGAATCCCCAGGAACAAGGATTCGTGGAAATCCTCGGTGTCCGGGTGGACGCCGTGACCGCACCGGAGGCCGTGGCGCGGATCCGGCGGAGTATCCAGGAAGGCGAGCGGCTGCACGTCGTGACCGTGAATCCCGAGATGATCATGCGGGCACGTCGTGACTCTGGCTACCGGAAGATCCTGAACAGCGCGGACCTCTGCCTGGCCGACGGCATGGGAACGATTTTGGCGGCGCACTATCTGGGCCGGCCGCATCGCCGGGGACCGCTGCCCGTACTCCGGGCATACGGGTTCGCGCTGTGGTGGCTGGTAATGCTGGCAGTCTGGCCGGCGCGCCTGATGTACCGGCTGCCGGGAACCGTCCCGGGATCCGACCTGGTGCGTGATCTCACGGGCATGTGCGAAGAGTTCGAATACCGCCCGTTCCTGCTCGGGGCAGGGCCGGGGG
>JALYJZ010000092.1 GCA_030775025.1 bacterium | reverse complement strand
CGACTGCGCCCAGCACGCCCGCACCGACAGGGACGGCAGCAAGCGGCGGCGAAACGACGAGCGGCGGACCGATCAACCTCAACGCGGCCACCCTTGAGGAGCTCGACACGCTGCCGGGCGTCGGCGAAGCGACGGCACAGAAGATCATCGATTACCGCGAGGCGTTCGGGCCGTTCGGGTCGGTGGAAGAATTGCTCGAGGTCTCCGGCATCGGCGAGGCGAAGTTCGAGGAAATACGCGAGCGGGTGACGGTGTAAGACGGCCCGCCTTGCTTGAAACTCACGGCTAGACGGGCGACGCTAGAGAGGCGCTGGGGTGGCGGAACTGGCAGACGCGCTGGGTTTAGGACCCAGTGGGGTAACACCCGTGGAGGTTCGAGTCCTCTCCCCAGCACACCGGCTGCCCGGCGATGTATCGGCGGGGCAGACAGGCAGCGTGAGCACGCTATACTGGTGCGGTATGCAGATTGACGTCGAAAAGCAGCCGAAAAGCGCCGTAAAGCTCAGTATTTCCATCACTCCCGAGGAAATGAAGGAGTATTTCTCCCAGGCGGTACAGAAGATCGCCGAGCAAGCCAACCTGCCCGGCTTCCGCAAGGGCAAGGCTCCGCGCTCAGTGTTGGAGGCCCGTACCGGCCCGCAACATATCGCTCATGAGGCGCTTGAGCTCGCGGTGGCGGACAGTTACTACCAAGCGGTCAAGAAGCACGATTTACGACCCGTCGGCCGTCCGCAGACGGACATCCGTGACGAGCATAAGGACTTGGAGGAAAAGGGACTTGCCTATACCGCGACCGTCGCGGTGATGCCCGAAGTGCAGCTGGGCGACTACCGGAAGGTCAAGGTGAAACCGGAGAAATCGGAATACCGGGACTCGATGGTCGACGAGGCGCTTGAGCAGCTTCAGAAAGGACGTGCCAGCTATGCGCAGGTCCAGCGGGAAGCGAAAGAGGGCGACCGCGTAGAGATCGACTTCGTCGGGAAACAGGAAGGCAAGGAGATTCCCGGCGCCAAGAGCGAGAACCATCCGCTCGTGCTCGGCCAGGGTGGATTCATTCCCGGATTCGAGGAGCAGCTCATCGGCATGAAGACCGGCCAAGTGAAGACGTTCACCGTCACGTTTCCCAAGGAGTACCACGAGAAGAGCCTTGCCGGACAGCCGGTCGAGTTCACCGCGACGCTGCGCCAGGTACAGGAATCGAAGCTGCCGGAGCTGAACGACGAACTCGCCACCGGCTTCGGGGCGAAGTCGCTGAAGGATCTGCGCGAGCGGCTGACCGATAACCTCAAGCAAGAAAAGGAACGGGAAGCCCGCCAGAAGACGGAGCAAGCGGTGGTGGACGCCGTGGCCAAGGGTGCCAAGGTAGAGGTTCCCGATTCGTTGATCGACGACGAACTGAACCGGATGCTCGCGGAATTCCGTCAACACATCGAGCGGCAGGGCATGCCGTACGACAAGTACCTTGAGCAGATCGGCAAGACGGAAGATGATTTCCGGTCGGAACAGCGGAGCGAAGCCGAACGACGGGTGAAGATGAGCCTGGTCCTGAATGCCGTCCAGGAAGCCGAGAAGATCACGGTGCCGGATAGCCGGGTCAAGGAGGAAGTCGAGGCCCAGCTCGCCACCGCCGAAGAGGACCAGGCGAAGGAACAGATCAAATCCTACGAATTCGCGGCGTACATCCGCCGTATCCTGGGAAACCGCCAAGCCGTGGACCGGTTGGTGGAGATCGCCACGGGGTAATGAAAGAACGGGCTTCCGAACGTTGGCCCGACGAAGAACCGTCCCAGCCCGAGACCGGTCCGGTCCGCCGGGCCAAACGGCGGAAGCGAGCGGACCGGGAAGAACCCGAAACGCGGGAAACACCGGAAGCGCCGGAAGGCCCTGAGCGCATCCGTGACCGGCAGACGGACGTCGAAGCCGTTGAAACCGGTGAAAGCCCTGGAGTTGAGGACGGACCGCTATCCGAGGCGGCCCGGCGACGACTGGCCGCGGAAACGGCCTTCCGGAGACGGGTGGCATTGGCGGAACTGGAGGAAAAACTGAGCGACAAAGCCTACGCAGCCGTCCGTGACGTGCTCCAACGTTCCGGCGGGCAGTGGCATCTCGAACGCGGACACCATCTGTTGCACCGGCTGGTATCCGAAACGACGGTCGGGGAGACGGAACCGTCGCCGGTGCGGGGCGTTTCCGTCAAACTGGCTACCCGGCGCGAGTCCGAGCCGGTCATGCCACGCGAGCTGGCGGAGCGGGTCACGGCCGCCTGCCAGGAACCGGCCGGTGTCGATGAGACCGTAGGCCGGATCGCCGCCGCCGCCGAGGCATTACCGCCCGAGGATGACCTTTCGGTGACGGTCGAGACGGCGGACAAGGGCGAGGTCCGGGTGGAGGTAACTGTCGATGCCGTGCGGGCGATCGGCGAGCAGGAGGGCGGGGAGGTAATCCTGGAGGAACGGCCGCGGCTGCCCCAGCCGGAAATATCCACCGAGGATCCTGCCACCCCCGAAAATATCGCCGCCGAGGGTGGGATCCCGATCCTTCAGGTCGAGGACGCATCCGATGGTATGGCCGACAAAGCATCGAGCGTGCTCGAACCCGTTCCCGCCGTGGCTCGCGAGTTCGCGGCGGAAGTCGCGGCCGACCTTGAGACCATCGAAGACGAACCGACGCCGCCGGAACCGCGGACGCCCCTCGGCAAGGCGGTCGAACAGATCGAAGCCGCCTGGTGGGAAACGGAGGTGCCGCCGATAGCCGGCGGTTCCCCCGAACTGGATGATATGCCAGAGCAGCCAGAC
>JALYJZ010000091.1 GCA_030775025.1 bacterium | reverse complement strand
GGGCAGGGCCGGGGGTGGCCGTCGCAGCGGCCGAGGAGCTGCAGAAGGAATTCCCCCAGGTGCGTATCGCCGGGGCGACCGCCGGATCGCCGCAGGTTGCCGATGATGCCTCCGTACGACGGGAGATCACGGAATCCAAAGCGGAGGTGCTCTTCGTCGCGTATGGTGTACCCAAGCAGGAACAGTGGATCGCCCGTAATCTCCCGAAGCTCCCCGGGCCGACCGTTGCGGTCGGAGTCGGCGGCAGTTTCGATTACTTGGCCAAAGCGGCTTCCCTGGAGGGTGGCGGCACGGCCACGCCGCCGCCGGGTATCGTCCGCCGCCGGGGCTTCGAGTGGCTTTGGCGGCTGGTCACTAGACCGTCGCGTTGGCGCCGGGTGTTCACCGCGTTCCCCCTTTTCGTCCGGGCCGTCGTCCGTGACGCACGCCTTGACAAATAGCTTTGTTAAGGCTATATTTGAGCATTCTACGGAGTGCCTATGCCCGAACGTGAACCCGACCAGGATGTTGCGGCTGCCGAATTCAGGACGGATTCGGCGCTTGAACCGGAACGTATCGAAGCGATGGTCGAGCGGTTCCTGGAAAATCCCGAGGAGTTGGGCCGGGCGATCGAGCGGCTTACCGACGGTGCTGCCACCGGTGAGCTCGATCCGGAGGAGCGTGCCTACGTGGTGACGGCCAGTAGGATCATCGCCGAAATGGGCAGGGAATCGGAGCGCGACCACTTGACCGGATTGCGGAACCGCCGGGCGCTTGAAGGATCCCCGGGACTGCCGGGCGATTTCGTGAAGGAAGCCGAGCGGGCCAGCCGGGAAAAGTATGACTTCGCCTTGGTTCTCCTGGACCTTGACCAGTTCAAGCGGATCAACGAGAAGGCGGGCCATCACGTCGGCGACGAAGTCCTGCAGAAGGTGGGGGACACGCTTAAGAAGATCGGTTATATCCTACGTAGCCGACTGCGGACGAGCGATACCGCGTATCGGTTCGCCGGAGACGAGTTCGGACTGCTGCTCCCCGGTGTCGATTCCGAGAAACGGGCCCGGGAGATCGTCCGTCGTCTCAGCGAGTCGTTTCCCACGGACCCGACTACCGGCGCACCGGTTGGCGTCAACGAACGCATGTCGGTCGCGATGTACCGTCCCTCCGAACATGAGCCGGGAGATACCCCCGAACTGCTGAAACGGGCCTGGGCGGCGCTCAAGGGCGACGAAGGCGAAGAAACGCCCGCATAGGCACGGCTACGGTACACTGGAGCCATGCCTGAGAAACGCGTGGTCACCCGGTTCGCACCGTCGCCGACGGGATATCTGCACGTCGGGAGTGCCCGGACGGCACTTTATGCCTGGCTCTGGGCCTGCAAACACGGTGGTGAATTCCACCTACGGATCGAGGATACGGACCGCCAGCGGTTCGTAGCGGATGCGGAAGAGCAGATCAAGGAAAGCTTGGAATGGCTGGGCCTCGGCTGGGACGGTCCGGTGTTGCGTCAATCGGAACGGCTGGAGAAGTACCTGCTGTACGCGGAACAACTCGTCAAGGACGGTCAGGCGTACGTATCGGACGAATCATCGGATGAGACGAAGGCACTCAAGGAACAGTGGCGGAATACCGGCGCGAAGAACGGAAAGCCGCTGCATTACCGTGGCCGCGACCAAAACCTTCCCTATGAACCCGGCCGGCACATCCATTTCCGTTGGCCCGATGAACTGAAGCGGATGGAGGTCACGTACTTCGAGGATCCCCAAAAACCCTGGAAGGCTTCTGTCGATCCGAAGGCCGCCCCTTCGGCGTTCGAGGATTTCGTCCTGATCAAGTCCGACGGCTACCCGACCTACAACTTCGCGCATATCGTCGACGACCACGAGACCGGCGTGACCGCGGTCATCCGTGGCGATGAGTTCACCTCGAGCCTCAACAAGTACTACGCGCTTTATGACGCGCTGGGATGGGCGAAGGACCGTCCGGCGTTCTACCACGTCCCGACGATCCTCGGACCCGATAAGGCCAAGCTTTCCAAACGCCACGGGGCCGCGGACGTGCGTGATTACCGGGCCGCGGGCTATCTTCCGGAGGCGCTCGCCAACTTCGTGGCGTTAATCGGCTGGAATCCCGGCAGCGAACGGGAAGTGTTCCTTGACCTAAAAGAGCTCATGGAGTCCTTCGACCTCTCCGGTATCCAGCGGTCGCCCGGCGTCTTCGACGAAGAAAAACTGCGCTGGTTGAACGGCGAGCATATCAAGGCGCTCGGGGTCGAAGCGCTGCTCCGGCGGGCGGTAGACGCCGGCTTCTGGACGGTCGACGACGCGGCGTATGACGAACGGGTGCTGGGAATGTCCGCCGAGCGCATCCGCACCTTGGCCGAATTGAAGGAACTCAAGGGAGGATACTTTTACCACCGTCCGAAGGTGGGGCTAGAGCGCTTGGCGGGTAATGAGAATCCCCAGACCGTCGGCGTCTGGCTGGAGCGGGTCCTGCGCGACCTTTCCGCCCTGCCGGAAACGGACTGGAACGCGCGGCGGATTGAGAACGTCCTGAATGACGTACGGAACGAACTCGACTTGGAACCGAAGCAGCTGTACCCGGTGCTTCGCATCGCGGTCACGGATGCGGACCGCACTCCGCCGCTCTGGGATGTGTTCGAGACGCTCGGTAAGGAAGAAACGACCACGCGGCTCGATATGGCGCAAAGCCTCGTCGCATAGGCGACCCGTTGGTATCATAAGTACAGCGAAAGCCGTTCCGGCGCCGGAAACAATCATGACATTCACTATCAAACAGCGTGAGTTCGAAGGTCCGCTC
>JALYJZ010000090.1 GCA_030775025.1 bacterium | reverse complement strand
CAGCAGGACCGTGGCGGCGAAGACGACGAGTATCAGGATGATCCGGTGCAACCAACGGTTCATGCGCGGAACGTCCAGAACTTGTTACCGGCGAAGTTCGAGAGCACGACCAGCCCGTTGGCGATCACTTGGGCGGGGAACGCGTGCAGTCCGGCGACTTCGACCAGGAGCACCAAGCCGGCCAGGTTAAGGGAGAGCCCGACCGTCTGCACCGCCGTGAACTTGGCCAGTTTACGGATGCGGTGGACCCCCGCGCGGAACGTCCAGATTCGATTCAACGTATAGCTGTTCAGGGTGGCAACGACGAAGGCGATGACCGCCGCGACAATGTAGAAGACGCCGAACCAGAGCAAGGCGCCGTACACCGCGAAGTTGATGGCGGTGGTCATCAGGCCGACCAGTGCGAATTTCACGAACTGGCGGGCGTGACGGTCCTGGGTCAGCGTGGCGATATTCATTTTCACGGCGCGGTTTCCGGCTCAAGCTCGGTGGGTCGAACCTTCTCATCATATCGCACGACGACCCGTTTCCGTTCGAAGCGGATGACCGCCTCGCGGGGAAGGATCAGCTCCCGGGCAGCAGGACGCCAGATCGGCGGTGCGACGTGGAGCTTCGTCAGGAAGTGGCCGTCGGTTTCGATCGTGCATTCCTTGACCCGGCCGAGCCGTCTGCCGGCGTCCGTCACCACGGTCGCTCCCAGCAGCCGCACCGGCTCCTCGAGGAGCGGTCTGATTGACGGCAGGTCACCGGCGTCCTGGGCGGCATCCGCACCGTTCACGCTGACCGCATCCTCGAGGTACGTCGTGACGTCCACGGTCGAGACCAGGCGCCTTGTCCGTCCGCCCAACCGGTACGCCACGACCTTCCCTCGCGCGGCATCGAAGACCGGGTCGGCGACCTTGCCGAGCGGCGTACCGTCGGGTATCGCGATTACCGGCCGTCCGATGATGTCGGCAAGCAGGAACAGCATGTCCTTATTGTATCGGTTGCGACGGCCGGATTGCCGGACGGTCAAGGTCCAGGCGGAGTGGCTAACAAGAGCAGGTACTCCTGGTTGCCTTTGGTGCCCTTCACCGGCGACGGCATCGTTTCTTTGACGGTCCAGCCGTGTTTCGTCAGCCATCCCGTCAGGCTCTCGAGCGCGGCGGTGATAGCACTTGGATTCCGAATCACTCCTTTGCCGCGGCTGGCTTCCACCCGCCCGACCTCAAACTGTGGCTTGAAGAGGGCCACCACGGGAGCGCCCGGCGGGAGTAAGCCGGCCGTGGCCGGCAGTACGCTGCGAAGCCCGATGAAGCTCACGTCGACGACGGCCAAGTCCGCCGCCACAGGGAGTTCTTCCAGGTTCCGGATGTCGGTCTCCTCCAGGACCGCTACGCGCGGATCCTTCCGGAGCTTCCAATCGAGCTGTCCGGTACCGACGTCGACGGCCACGACGTACCGGGCGCCGCGCTCCAGGGCCAGCTGGGTGAAACCACCGGTCGAGGCACCGACGTCGAGCACCACGCGTTCCTTGGTTTCGACCGGCCAGGAATCCAGGGCGGCCGCCAGTTTGCCGGCCGCTCGGCTCACGTAGGGATTCTTCGTATCGCTGTCCACGGCCGCCGCCACATCGACCGGTTGGCCGGGCTTCCGGACCGCCGCATCGCCGACCCGCACCGAACCGGCCATGATCAAGGCCTGGGCCTTGGTACGGCTCACCCCGAGCGCGGCCGCGACATGCTCATCGGCCCGGCGTTTCTTCATCGGCGGGAAACGGGAACGGTATCGGAGACGCCGCCCTTGAGCTTCTGGGTATCGCCGCTTCCCAGCTCCACGGAGAACAGCGCCCGGCCGCGGTCATCATCCGCGATCACGAGCACGTGCCCGTAATCACGGTCCCAGCCGGCAAGGATCGGATTCTTGAGGGAGCCGAAGGTCTTCACCGTATCGTCCTTGAAGAGGGCGAGCGCCGGCTTGCTGCCCCGGACCAATACCGTCTCGTCCGCCCCGCGGTTCAGGAGGTAGGAATGGGCCGGCTGGGTCTGGGCGAAGCTCTCTTCCTCATCGTTCTCCAGCGTGCGGACGACCAACGCCGCCCCGCCGCGGTCCTGCGTCCGGAGGAAATTCAGGCGGGCGCCGTCCAAGGAGAGGGAAGCGTCATATTCGTTGCGTGGCGTGTCCACGATCGCCGTCGCTTTGCCGGTGACCGCGTTCGCGACGTAGATATCGTTGTTGTCCTCCGTGACTTCGGCTTGGAAGTAGAGGGTGGTTCCGTCGGGTGCCCAGACCAGACCGCCGGGAGCTTCCGGGGTCGCGATCCGCCGCACTTTTCCAGTGGCGGTATCGGCAACGAAGATCGACCGTCCGGCGGGAATCGCCAAATGGTCGCCATTCGGCGACCAAGCCGCCGGCCAGGTGCCGGGTAGGTTCGAGGCGATGGTCACCACCTTCCGGGTCGCGATATCCACGACCTTCAATTTGGTGCGATTCCGGGTCTCGTCGGAGGCGCCCTCCTCGTTCGAATAGAATGCGATCTTCTGGGTGGCGCTGGAGAACGCCACGCCGTAATCGTCGAAGACGGAACTGACGAGCTGGTCATCCCGGTCGCGCTCGACCGCGCGGAGGTAGATCTGCCGTTTACCGGCGTCACCCTTGGCGTAGGCGATCGCGAATTCGCGGGTTTCCGGTGGGGGCGCGCCGGGGAGCGGTTCGAACGACGGCAGCGGTTCGGAGGTGGGTCTGGTCGACGGCAGGGCGGTCGGGACCGACCGGAGCGATGATCCCGGCTCCGTCGACGCCTCGGGTGACGGATACTGGAGGGATTCCGGCGGCGTGAGCTGGGCGATCAATCCCAACCGTTCACGATGGTCGGTCCGGCCGGCCGGCGACGGTGCAGGGGTCTGCTC
>JALYJZ010000089.1 GCA_030775025.1 bacterium | reverse complement strand
GAATACGATATGATGCAGCCGTGCCGAAAAAAACACAACCG
Organism: bacterium; assembly: GCA_030775025.1. GTDB lineage: Bacteria > Patescibacteriota > SICC01 > SICC01 > SICC01 > JALYJZ01. Next base: position 2,864 of record JALYJZ010000089.1, on the reverse strand, counting down.
GCGATCCGCACCCGCGGGCTGACGAAATATTACGGCAAGACCCGGGGCATCGAGAAGCTCGACCTCACGGTGGAGCGAGGCGAGGTCTTTGGGTTCCTCGGCCCGAACGGCGCCGGCAAGAGCACCACGATCAACCTACTGATGGGTTTCCGTCGGCCGACCGCCGGCAGCGCGCGTGTGCTCGGGAGCCCGGCCGGGCCGGACGCGGTCACCGTCCGCCGCCGGGTTGGATACATGCCGGGCGAACTGGCGCTGTATGAGAATATGCGGGTCCGGGATTTCCTGGCCTACTTCGGGAACCTGCGGGGCGGCGTGGATAAGGATTACGTGAACGAGCTGGCTGAACGGTTCACGCTCGACACCGGCAAGAAGATCAAGGACCTTTCGAAAGGTAACAAGCAGAAGGTCGCGCTCGTGCAGGCCTGGATGCACCGGCCCGACCTGCTGATCCTCGACGAGCCGACCAGCGGCCTCGATCCGATCGTGCAGCAGGAGTTCCACGAACTGGTGCACGAATCCAAGAAGCGTGGCGTGACCGTGTTCCTCTCGTCGCACGTGCTGTCGGAAGTCGAGCACATCTGCGACCGGGCGGCGATCATCAAGGAGGGCCGCCTGGTGGCACTCGAGAGGCTGGCTTCGCTCCGCAAGCGGGCGCTCCGGCACATCGAGGTCGTATTCGCGAAGCGACCGCCCAAGCACGTCCTTGCATCCCTGGCCGGCGTGAGCAAACGCAGGCTCGACGGCCGCACGCTCCGCTGCAACATCCATGGTCCGATGGATCCGCTGGTCCGGGCGCTGGGAAGGCACCGGGTGGAAAACCTGGTGATCGAGCCGGCCAGTCTCGAGGAGCTGTTCTTCGAGGAGTACGACGAGGGTGCGCCATGATGTCCCGCGGCATCATGCGGAAGGCCCTCCGTGATTATCGGAAGAGCATGTTCTGGTGGTCGCTGGGAAGTTTCGCGTTGATCCTGTTCGTGGTCGCGCTGTACCCGACCTTCAAGGATACGACCAGCCTAACCCAGCTTTACCAGTCATCCGAAGAAATCGTGGCATTGGTCGGACAGCAGGACATTACCACTCCGGTCGGGTTCCTGACGCAGGAAATCTTCTCGATCATGGCGCCGCTGTTTCTGATTATCTACGGGATCAGCCTGGGCGCCGGTGCGATCGCCGGAGAGGAGGGCCGGCGGACGCTGCCGCTCCTGCTGGCCAATCCGGTGTCGCGCACGCGGATCGTCTACGAGAAGTATGCCGCCATGAAAATCGCCTTACTGGTGATCGCGGCGGTCATCTTCGTGAGCATCGCCGCGCTGGCGCCCCTGTTCGAGATGGACAACCTGGACCTGGCCAAGCTGGCGGCGGCCTCCTTCATGACCTTCCTGATCGGCCTGGCGTTCGCCTCGATCGCGTTCTTCGTCGGAGCACTGTCCGGCAACCGCGCCGCCGCGACCGGCATCGCCAGCGCCCTGGGACTCGGCATGTATCTGTTGTACGTGATGGAGCAATTGGTCGATTCACTCGAGCCGTATCGGTTCCTGAGCCTGTTCCATTACTTCGAGCCGGACACCGTTCTGGCAGAGTTCCCGTCCGCGGAAAACGTGCTGGTGCTGCTCGCGGTTTCCGTCGTCGGATTCGGCCTGTCACTCCTCATGTTCCGCCGCCGCGACGTGCGGGCTTGAGCGGAAACAGTATAATTCCACGTACGCGCCCGTAGCTCAGTGGATTAGAGCACCTGGCTTCGGACCAGGGGGTCGGAGGTTCGAATCCTTCCGGGCGCGCCAAAGCCTGTCGGCACGGTATACTGAGGCCCATGAAAGTGGTGGTCCTTGGCGGCGGTCGCTCCAGCGAGCATGATGTCTCGCTGGCTTCGGCGAAGGCGGTCCGCGAGGGCTTGCGGGAAGCCGGCCATGAGGTCCACTACGTTGAGATCGCCAAGGACGGCACCTGGCAGCACGGCGGCACGGACGTGCCGGTCCAGCCGGGCAAAGGGCTGCTTGGTGCGGACGCGGTATTCCCCGTATTGCACGGCCCATATGGTGAGGACGGTACGCTCCAAGGCATGCTGGAATTGCTCGATGTGGCCTACGTCGGCAGCGGCCTGCACGCCTCCGCGACCTGCATGGACAAGGCGGTGTTCAAGGAATGGATGGCGCATCACGACATCCCGCAGGTCCGTTTCGTGACGCTCCGGCATCCGGTGGAAGCGGACGACCGGCAACGGATCGCGGAGTTGGGTTGGCCGGTCTTCGTGAAGCCGTCCCGGCTCGGCTCGTCGGTAGGAATCAGCAAGGCCGCCTCGGACGAGGAATTGGAGACGGCACTCACCGAGGCGTTCCGGCACGATTCCGTCGTGCTGGTCGAGACGGCGTCGTCGGGCCGGGAGATCGAAGTGGCCGTGCTCGGTACGGGCGATTTAGTCGCGTCGCCGCCGGGCGAGATCGTCCTGCAGGGCGCGGAATGGTTCGACTACGAGGCCAAGTATTCCGCGGGTGGGATGAGGCTCAGCGTTCCGGCGGAGCTTCCGGAAGCGCGCGCCACCGAACTGCGCGACCTGGCGCTCCGCGTGTTCCGGTCGACCGGCTGCAGTGGCATGGCCCGGATCGACTTTTTCGTCGAGGACGACCGCGCCCTCGTCAGCGAGGTGAACACGATCCCGGGATTCACGGAGACCAGCGTCTACCCGAAGCTGATGGAGGCGGCCGGGGTGAAGTTCACCGAGCTGCTCGACCGGCTCCTCACCGATGCGGTCAGCGATTTTCGGAAGTACCGCGAACGGGAGCACTGAGCCAGGCCATAAAAAAGACGCCCTACAAAAATTGATAATTTCTGAAGGGCGTCACCCGCGACACGGTGGTTCGCTGGAC
>JALYJZ010000088.1 GCA_030775025.1 bacterium | reverse complement strand
AGCCGGGACAGAAGGTCTCGGGTGCCATCGAGCGGGTGACGCCGTTCGGGGCATTCGTGGACCTGGGCGACGACATCGCCGGCCTGGCGCACGTCTCGGAGCTTGCCGAAGAACACGTGGAGAATCCGACCGAGGTGGTCGAGGTCGGTTCGGAATACGGATTCCTAGTCCTCGCGATCGACCCCGACGCGCACCGGATCGCCTTGTCCATCAAGGGACTGAAGAATCCGGAGGAAGCCGTGAGAAGGGCCGCCGAGGCACCGGTCGGCAAATCGTCCGATGCCGCCAAGGACCTTTCGGCGCTTCCCGAAGGCATTCTCGGGAAATTGTCAGAGGCAGGCTACGGTGACTTGGCGAAACTGAAGAACGCCACGCTCGAAGAACTGGAAGCGCTTCCCGGTCTCGGCAAGGTCAGTGCCAAGAAAATCAAGGACACGATCGGGTAGGCGCGGCGCCGCTTCCGTTATGTACGAGCCCTCATGGCTGGTACGCTATAAGGTATGGCTGAATCAGCACAATCCATTGTAAAGTTGCCGGGCGTCGTCTCGGTGAAGGAGCTTGCCGAAGCGATCGAGAAACCCATTCCGGCCGTGATGGGAGAACTCATGAAAAACGGCGTGATGGCGACGATCAACGAGGACATTGACTACGAGACCGCGGCGATCATCGCCGGCGACCTCGGCGTGGCGGTCGACCGTCTGCCTGACGAGACGGAAGCGGTCGATACTTCGCGCAAACCGACCGAGGGCTCGCCCCGCCCGCCGATCGTGGCCGTGCTCGGGCACGTCGACCATGGTAAGACCTCGCTGCTTGACGCGATCCAGCAGACGGACGTCGTAGGAGGCGAATCCGGGGGTATCACCCAGCACATCGGGGCATACCAGGTCGAGGCCACGCCGAAAGGCGGCGGCGACAAACGGACGGTCACGTTCCTGGATACGCCGGGCCATGAGGCGTTCACCGCGATGCGCGCCCACGGCACCAAGATGACCGACGTGGCGATCCTGGTGATCGCCGCGGACGATGGCGTGAAACCGCAGACCAAGGAAGCGGTGGAGCATATCAAGGCGGCCGGCGTGCCGTTCGTCGTAGCGATCACCAAGGTTGATGTCGAAGGAGCGGACCCCAACAAGGCCAAACAGGGGCTGGCCGAACTCGAGGTCGTCGCCGAAGACTGGGGCGGTGACGCCGTCTTCGTCGAGACGTCGAGCAAGACCGGCAAGGGCATTCCTGAGCTCCTAGAAATGGTGCTGCTGGTCTCGGATATCGCCAAGCCGGTCGGTGACTCGAACGGGCCTCTCTCGGGAGTGGTCATCGAATCACGCCTATCGCGGGCCAAGGGGCCGGTAGCGACGATACTGGTCCAGAACGGGACGCTCCGGGTTGGTGATTACCTAGTCATCGAGGACGTCACCGGCCGCGTGCGGCTGATGGAAGATTGGCGTGGCAGACGGCTTGAAGCGGCCGGACCGGGGACGCCGGTACAAGTCGCCGGCCTGTCCGCCGCACCGAGTTTCGGCGCCGGGGTGACCGGTGCCGAGAGCGAGCAGGAGGCCAAGAAACAAGCGAGTGCCAACAAGCGCCGTCGCAATGCCCGCCGGGTGGAGAAGCCAGCCTTGTCCATGGAGGCGATCAAACGGGCGGTGGATGCCGGGAAGGTGACGCAGCTCCCCGTGGTATTGGTAGCCGACGTGAAGGGATCGCTCGAGGCGATCGAAGGAAGCTTGGCGAAGATTCCCCAGGACGAAGTCGCGATCCAGCTGGTGCATGCCGGTATCGGCTCGATCACGGAATCCGTCATCCGTCAGGCGGAAAGTTCGAAAGCGATGATCGTTGGGTTCAAGGCGAGGGTCGAACCGGCTGCCAAGAAGTTGGCCCAACAGCTCGACATCCGGATTTCTACGTACGACGTGATCTATGAGCTGCTGGACGACCTGAAGTCGGCGTTGGAAGCACTCCTACCGCCCGAGGTCATCGTCAACGAAGTCGGCAAGGGGACCGTCCTGGCGATCTTCCGAACCACCAAGGAAAGTCAGATCATCGGCTGTAAGGTTGAGGATGGAAAGTTTGTGCCTGGAACGGAGTACCGGGTGGACGGAGTTGAGACGGAAGGCAAAGTGAAGACGCTGCGCCGGGTCGACGAAGAGGTCCAGGAAGTGTCGGCCGGCACGGAATGCGGCTTGACCATCGTGGGTCCGCGCGTCGAAGAGGGCCAGCGGATCACGCTACTTCGCCGGCTCGAAAGAGAGCGGAAGCTGCCATGAGCGCGAGACTGGAGAAGGTCAATGCCTTGATCACCAAGGAACTGAACGCCGCCCTCGCCAAACGGGGGGTGAGCGAGGACAGTCTCGTGACCGTCACCGCGGTGGAAGTGACCGCGGACCTCAAGCAAGCCGATTGCTGGGTGAGTATCATTCCGGAGACCGATGAAGCCTGGCGGATGTTGGAAGAAGCCCTGCCCGAACTGCAGCGGCAGGTGGCCGGACGGATTACGCTTAAGTTCACGCCGAAACTGCGAATCCGCAAGGATGAAGGCGCGGTCAACGCCGGACGGATAACGGAACTGCTGCAAAGATGATCCCGCGGCCTCGTCTCCTGGGGGCAATCAGCACTCTTGAGCGGGCGAAGGCTCCGGTACTGGTTTGCCACGAACGTCCGGATGGCGACGCGATCGGCTCGGTGCTGGGGCTCGGCCTGCTTCTGGAAGCACGGAGTGCCGAGGTCCAATTCGCTTGCGTGGATCCTGTACCTTCCCAGTATCGGTTCCTGCACGGCAGCGACCGGTTCACCGAACGACCCGATTTCTCCGGCGCGGACCTGCTGGTCGTGCTTGATTGTCCGACCGACGAAAAGAGCGCTCTGGACATCGCGAATCTGGCCAAGCGGATGCCCGTGGTGGACATTGACCACCATCCCAAGCGGACGCTGCCTCGCGATCGGCGGCTTGCCGTCTATGACGATAAGGC
>JALYJZ010000087.1 GCA_030775025.1 bacterium | reverse complement strand
GCCCAGGCCCAGGCCCAGAGCCTGAGCCCGAGGGACGCCATCCGGCACAGCCGGGAGGTGACGAGCTCGGTGGCGGTCGTCCGCGGCAGCAGGGCGGGGGTTACGGAGACACGCATCGTCGTGTACCCGGAACACCCGACACGCCGAAGCGGAGGCCGATCATTCCCGCTGATCCACCGGTCATCGTGCCGGAGGGAACCGGCGGGGTCATTCGCCCGGGCGACCCGCCCCCGCAGAATGACAGCGGTGGTGGGACGGTACAGCCGCCTACGGCTCCACCGACCCCCCAGCCGAACGAGCCACCCAATACCGGCCCGTCGGCACCCCCACCCCCACCCCCGCAACAGGGAGCCCCACCCCCGCCGCCACTCGCAGCGGAGGGAGCACCCCCGCCCCCGCCCCAGGAGTAAGACTTCACCTCTCCTGGGTCGGAGCCTGATCGCACCCCGACCGACTAACCGCACGCTTACATAGGTGTCACAGTCGGTCGGGGTCGGTCACGGGCTACTACGCACAACTACGGCAGAAAGGATTACACGGAAAACAATGATGGATCGGCGGAGCAGTAAATTACCTGAACTTGTCTTCAAGACAACACTCATCGTGATTTACTGCTCCCTCCCCATCCCATCGATGCTGGTTGATTGACCGGGTTCGCAACTTAACAACCCGACGCACACGTTCACACGCCTTTGTTTCACTTAACCATTAATTAACCAAGGAGGATGCACATGAGTAACATCTTCAATCTGCGCTTCAAGCGCAAAAAGCTCTTCGTCGCCCTTGGCATGCTGCTGGCGCTCGCGGTCACTCCGCTGCTCCAGTCTTCGCAAGCCGCAGGCAACGTCATCATCGACAGTACGTTCTCGTCCCGGGTCTACAGCGGCCCCGGCGGCGCGACGGACTTCGCCGATACCACTAACGTCGAACACGGCAACGTGGTCCAGTACGGAATCCTGGTCCATAACGCCGAGGACGCCAACTCCGGCGATACCGCCCGGAACTTCAAGATCCGGGTGACCATCCCCGATGCGTCCAACGGCTCTCAGGCCGTCAACACTGAGACCATCTCGGCCGATAACGGCCACTCCCCGGGATCGTACCGGGCGACCGACACCACGACGCTGAAGTCGAAGGACGGTAAGCCGTTTACGATCACCGGTCTCCGCAACATCCAGTTGCAGCGGAACAACGTCCCCAAGACGAACAACCCGACCTTCAACTGGACCGCTCCGGAGAACATCCCGTACGAACGGGTAGAGGTCGAACGGAAGAACAACGCTTCCGTCCTGACGATTACCCCGACCGCTAACGCCAACCTGGGACCGTGCTTCCAGAACGCGCTTCGGGTCATCTTCCTGGCTGACATTACCCAGGGACTGCCCGGACCGCAGCTGGCGATCGACAAGAAGGTCCGGAAGGCCGGAGAGACCAACTTCTCCGAAGCCAACACGATCAAGCCGAACCAGAACATGCAGTACTTCGTGGAGCTGAAGAACGTCGGTGGCGCACCCGCCACGAACGTCGTACTCCGCGACGCGCTGCCCCGGCACGTCAAACTGATGCCGGGGAGCGTCCAGCTCCGGAGCTCGAGCAACACCACGCTCAGACCCGGACCGGACAACTTCGTGAACGGAGGGATCTCCTACGCGAGTTTCGGTGAAGGTGCCTGGGTCCAGGTCTACTTCAATGTCTCGGTAGGCGACCCGGGTGAATGCCCTTGGTGGTTCAAGAACTTCGCACTTGTGAAGTCCGACCAGACCAACGGTTCCGAGTATTTCGACTCGGTGAAGACGGATCTCGAGTGTCAGCCGAAGCCGACACCGACACCTACTCCGCCTACCACACCTACACCTACGCCTACGCCTACGCCCACTCCGACTCCTACGCTGACGCCGACCCCGACGCCGACCCCGACTCCCGAAGTCCAGATCGGCGATCTCCGGATCATCAAGTTCGAGGACCTCAACGGCAACGGTAAGGAAGACGAGGGTGAGCCGCGGATGGCGGGCGTGACCTTCACGACCACCGGTCCGAGCGACTACTCCAACACGTCCTCGACCGACGGGAACGGGGAGATCGTCCTGACCGACCTGGAAGAGGGTAGCTACACGGTGACCGAGACGGTCCCGCAGGGCTACGAGGTGACCACGGAGAACCCGCAGACCAAGTCGGTAACGACCGGCGAGACCGCGGAATTCTCCTTCGGCAACAAGCGCATCACGACGCCGACGCCGACTCCGACCCCGCCGACTCCCACTCCGGAAGTGACTCCGCCGGTGACGCCTCCGGGCGGCCCGAAGGGTCAACTGCCGGTGACCGGTGCCTCAGGCGCGGCTGGCCTGGCCACGATGGCCGTGGCGACCAGCGCGTACCTGTACCGCCGGGAACGGAACGCACTCGCTGAAGCGATTCGTAACCATTCGGTAGACGGCTAAGGCCACCCCGCTGCCGGCGAACGAAAAAGGCTCCTTAACGGGAGCCTTTTTCAATTGGAGCGGAAACCGTGGCTATACTGGAGTCATGCAGCAGGAGCTCCAGGAACGAATCGACAGCCTGGCGAAGCGTTTCGCCCAGGTGAAGGAGTTTCTTTGACCTCGCCGGCAAAGGGACCGAGTTAACCGACCTCAAGAAGCAGTCCGAGCGTGAGGACATCTGGCGTGACCAGGAGGAAGCCCGGGCGGTGATGCAGCGGCTGAACGAACTCGCCGAGCAAGTGGGGTTTTGGCAGCGGTTCGAGCACGACCTGACCGACCTCCGGGAGCTTCTGGAGCTGTCCGGGCAAGACGGGAAGGCGGCGCAGGAGATTGCGGCGAACCTGGACGAACTGGAACGAACCTTCACGCAACATGAATCGGCGGCGCTGCTCTCCGGCGAACACGACGCTCGCTCGGCCCACTTGACGATCCAAGCCGGTGCCGGCGGTACCGATGCCCAGGATTGGGCGCAGATGCTGGAGCGGATGTACCTCCGGTTCGCGGAACGGCGCGGCTGGAAGACGGAAATCGAGGAACGCTCGGCGGGGGAAGAGGCCGGTATCAAGAGTGTGACAT
>JALYJZ010000086.1 GCA_030775025.1 bacterium | reverse complement strand
GGGAAATCAGTCAGATCTCGGATTCGACTTGGGCAATTACTAATCCAGTCCCGACGTCGGTTTGAGGTAGCATTTCCTCGAACTGCCTTTCGAATTCGGCATGGGCCGCCGCTTCTTGTTCTGGACCGTTCTCGCCGTCGATGTTTGTCATGTACTCATCCGTATGGCTACTTAATTGTCAGATTGTAGCTTAATAAAGATAAAAAGTCAATCATTAGAGCAGGTGGGAAAACAGAGTTCCTCAAAAGTGCGCCGGGACAAGTAGCGTCTCGGTGCCCTTGCCGCCCCACGCCCCGAACGCTACGATTAGTCAGTCAATCAGGAAAAAAACCACCGGACCAAACGACGCGTCCGGCTTTCTATTTATAACGCATGATCTTCGACGAATTCCTCGGCTACTTCTCCCGCGACATCGGGATCGACCTCGGCACGGCCAACACGCTGGTCTACGTCCGCGGGCGGGGCATCGTGATTAACGAGCCGTCGGTCGTGGCGGTCAACAAGCAGACCAACCAGATCCTCGCGATCGGCAACGAGGCCAAGAAGATGGTCGGCCGCACGCCGGCGCACATCGTGGCCACCCGGCCGCTGGTGGACGGCGTGGTCAGCGATTTCGAGGTGACCGAGCAGATGCTCAAGTACTTCATCGAGAAGGTCCATAAGGAAGGCTTCACTATCTTCCCGCGGCCGCGCGTGGTGATCGGCATCCCGTCCGGCGTCACCGAGGTGGAGCGGCGGGCCGTGGAAGACGCCGCCCAGTCGGCCGGCGCCCGCTCCGTGTACCTGATCGAAGAGCCGATGGCCGCCGCGATTGGCGCCCGGATGCCCGTCCAGGAAGCGACCGGCTCGCTGATCGTCGACATCGGCGGCGGTACCAGCGAGATGGCCGTGCTCAGTCTCGGCGGCGTGGTGATGGCCCGGAGCCTGCGCGTAGCCGGCGACGAGCTCAATAACGACATCATCCGGTTCGCCCGCGACGAGTTCAACCTGCACCTCGGCGAACGGACGGCCGAAGAGATCAAGATCTCGATCGGCTCGGCATGGCCGCTCGACAAGCCGCGCGAGGCGGAGATGCGCGGACGCGACCTGGTCTCGGGCCTGCCGAAGGCGGTCCGGGTCAACGATGAGCAGATCCGCCAGGCCGTACGCCGGAGCGTCAATGCGATCGTCGAAGGCGTGAAGACGACCATCGAGGAGACGCCGCCCGAGCTGGTCGCCGACATTCTTGACCGCGGCGTGGTCCTGGCCGGGGGCGGCGCATTGCTCCGCGGCCTCGACAAGCTGATCGCCGAACAGACGAAAATCCCCGTCTACGTGGCCGACGAGCCGCTGACCGCGGTGGTCCGGGGCACCGGTTTGGTGCTCGAGGACCTCGACCAGCTCAAGGAAGTGCTCGTCTCCACGCAGTACGAAAAACCGCCGACGGTCTAGCCCGTGGTGGGCCGACGACGAAACCTGCCCGGAAACACGCCGCTGATCGTCGGGGCGGTCGCCGTATTAGTGCTTGGCGGAGCGATCGGCTTACTCCGGCCGCTCGAAGGGCTGGTCGGCCTGATGCTGGAACCCGTCGCTAAAGCCGTCCAGATCACCGGAAAGTCCGACTTGGAGCGCGAGAACGCGGAACTCCAGAAGGAAATCGGCGAACTGCGGAGCGAACTCGCCAAGCGTGAGGAAGCGGTCCTCGAGAACGACGCCCTCAAGGCACAGCTCGGGTTCGCCGAGGATTCCGGGTACGCCCTGACCGAAGCGGATATCATCAGCCAGGATCCGACCAACTATCAGCAGGTCCTGACGATCGACCGCGGCAGCTCCGCGGGCATCAAGAAGGGGATGGTGGCCGTGACCCAGGGCCTTCTGGTGGGCCAGGTGGTCGCCACTACGCCGTCCACGGCCAAGGTCCGCCTGATCACCGACTTCGGCAGCGCCGTACCCGCCTTGGCACAGCAGACGCGGGCATCCGGCCTGATCCGCGGCGGTAGGGGATTTGGGTTGGAACTCGAGATGGTCCCGCAGACCGACGAGCTCCGCGCAGGCGATACGTTGCTCACCTCGGGATTCGGTACCGATTATCCGAAGGGCCTGGTGGTCGGCACCGTCGACCGAGTGGAAAAACATGATACCGACGTGTTCCAGACGGCCGAAGTGAAACCGGCGGTGGACCTCCGCCGGCTGGAGCGTCTGTTCATAATCACCGGCCGGCGATGAGGCGACTGCTCGGCCTGCTGGTCTGGCTCGGCATCTTCGCGCTCCAGCTCTCGCTCTGGCCGCAACTGACGGTCCGGGTCCTACCTGCCTTCGCTTTCGCGGCGGCCTTGGCCTGGGGCGCCACAGCCCATCCCCGCGCCGGCCTCTGGGCTGCGGTGGGATCGGGCCTGGTCCTAGACCTCTACGCCCAGCATGACTTCGGACGACTGACCGTCGCCAGCGCGGCCGGCTACGGGACCTTCTGGCTGGTGCTTCGCGGCTACACGGCCGGGGCGGTCTCCTGGGCCCCGGTCCTGGCGGGCGGCGCCGCGGCAGTCGCCGTCTACGAGCTGGCGCTGCTCCTTTGGACCGCCCTGTCCGTGGAAGGATTCCCGTTTTTGGCCGAAACATTCCGCACGGGTACACTGAATGCGATAGCCACGTTCGTGGCTTTCCTTATCTCCGTCGGACTGGCCGGCCTCTACGCCGACCGGACGACCTCCTCGCGCCATGAAGGATCCCTTCGATACCGGTAAATTCCTCAATCTCGACCTCGACACATCCACCGAGGGGGCGGAAACGTGGCAAGGGGCACTGAAGAACGAGGAGGATACCAGCCGGATCGCCCGCGAACGTGGCGGCGATTCGCTCCGTATCCGCTTCTTCATGGTCGCGGTCGCGCTGCTGTTCACCATCCTGACCGGCCGGCTGGCGATCCTGCAGATCCTCGGCGCCGAAGAGAACGCCGCACTCGCGGAAGGGAACCGCACCCGGGCGATCGAGATCGCGGCGCCGCGCGGCGTGGTCTACGACGCCACCGGCGGCATCATCGCCCGCAACAGCCCCAACTTCGAGGTCCGGGTCGTGCCGCTGGAACTGCCGCGC
>JALYJZ010000085.1:2264-3077 GCA_030775025.1 bacterium | reverse complement strand
GGTGCCGGAGGCGCTGAACGACTTCATCTTCACGGCGATCGGCGAGGAGCTGGGCCTGTTCGGCGCCTCCGCCGTGCTGATCGCCTTCCTCCTCTTGATCGGCGGCGGGCTGCGCATCGCGCTGCGCACGGAGAACACGTTCGAGAAGCTGCTCGCCACCGGACTCACCACCATCGTCGGTGTCCAGGCGTTCATCATCATCGGCGGCGTCATCAAGCTCGTCCCGCTGACCGGTATCACGCTCCCGTTCGTCAGCTACGGCGGCACGAGCATCCTGATGCTGCTCCTGGCGGTCGGGATCCTCCAGAGCGTGGCCAGTAGCCGTTCCCGACGGACCGGCGGGCCGACCTTCGGCAGGTAGGCCCTCGCGGAGGGCACGAGGCTTTGCATGCCTGGCAGGTAACCGGCTACACTGATTTGGTATGGCAACGCACGCAATCATCCAGACCGGCGGGAAGCAGTACCGCGTCCAAGAGGGCGACGAGCTGGTCGTCGAGAAGCTGACTGACAAGAAGCTGAGCTTTCCGGCACTGGCCGTTACCGCGGACGGGACGGTTACCCGTGGTAAAGGGACGGTTCAGGCCGAAGCGGTCGAGGAGACCAAAGGCCCCAAGCTGGTCATCTTCAAGATGAAGCCGAAGAAACGTTCGCGCGTGAAGAACGGCCACCGGCAGGCCGGCACACGGATCAAAGTCACCAAGATCAGCGCCGCGTGACCAGCTCGCCGCTCCGCGGGCGGGGCGGTAGGATGGAAAGGACACCGATATGACCGTCATCGCATTCGCCAACCAGAAAGGGGGCGTCGGGAAGACC
>JALYJZ010000085.1:0-2254 GCA_030775025.1 bacterium | reverse complement strand
AAGACCACTACCGCCGTGAACGTGGCGGCTTCGCTCGTGCAGCGCGGCCGTCCAACCTTGCTCATCGACGCCGATCCGCAAGGAAACGCTACCAGCGTACTGGCGACCGACACGCCGACCGAAGGCGTGTACGACGTGCTCTGCCGGGAACAGACCGCCGGACGCGTCATCCGGGCCAGCCGGCTCCGCGGCCTCGATCTGCTGGCGGCGACGGAGGACCTGGCCGGTGCCGAAGTGGAGCTGGCCTCCGCCGAAGGGCGCTACACTCGGCTCTCGGCCGCTTTGGCCGGTCATCGATACCGGTATGTGATCATCGACTGCCCGCCATCACTGGGCTTCCTGACGTTGAACGCGCTGGTCGCCGCCCGGTTCGTGGTAGTGCCGCTCCAGGCAGAGTACTATGCCTTGGAAGGGCTCGCCAAGCTGACCGGTACCGTCGAGAAAGTACGCGGCAGCCTGAACCCCGAACTCGACCTGATGGGAATCGTCCTCACTATGTTCGACCGCCGCTTGAATCTGGCCCGTCAGGTCGATAACGACGTACGCCGCCACTTCGGCTCTCGGGTGTTCCGGACGGTAATACCCCGGAGCGTCCGGCTGGCCGAAGCACCGGGGTTCCGCGAGTCGGTGATGAGTTTCGATGGCATGTCGTCCGGAGCGACCGCGTATACCCACCTAACGGAGGAAATCCATGAGCGCGCCGAAACGCGGTCTCGGCAGAGGGCTTGAGGCGCTCCTCCCCGACCCGCAGCCCCGCCAGGAAGTGGCGGTGGCGGATATCCGGCTGCCTGGCACTCAGCCCCGGGAGCGGTTCGCGGAAGAGGGAATCGCGTCCTTATCGGCAAGCATCCGGCACCACGGCATCCTGCAACCGCTGGTCGTCTCGGAGGACGGCGACGGGTTCCGGTTGATCGCCGGTGAGCGGCGTCTTCGGGCGGCCAAGGCCGCCGGATTATCGCACGTGCCCGTCTTCATCCGGAGCGATGAGGCGCAGCGCCACTTCGAGCTGGCCCTGATCGAAAACCTCCAGCGTAGCGACCTTTCACCGCTCGAAGAGGCCCAGGCGTTCGAGCGTCTGCTGGCCGAGTCCGAGCTGAGCCAGGAGGGGCTGGCGAAACGGCTTGGCATCGGCCGTTCGAAGATCGCGCTCGCGATCCGGTTACTGACACTGCCGGTCGAAGCCAGGCGCGCCCTGGAAGAGGGCAAGATTTCCGCCGGACATGCCCAGGCCGTTTTGGCTGCCGCGCCGGAACGGCGGGAGGTGCTGCTCGGGAAGATCATCGCCGAAGGGCTGTCGGTCCGAGCGGCGGAACGTGCCGCGAAAGGAAGTTCCTCCCGTCCCGCGTCCACGCCGCAGCCGGCCTGGGTCACCGACTTATCAAGGAATCTCGGCGCCCGGATCGCCGTGCGGGGGAACGCCCGCCGCGGCTCGCTTACGATCTCATATCACTCCGCCGAGGAGCTCGAAGCCATCGTGGAGCGGCTACGCTCGGAAACGTAAAATCGCCCCGTCCGTCATCGCCTGCGGACGGTGGGGGATGGTGCCGAACTCCGCCGGTGGATAGACTCGGAGCCAGGCCTTGCCGATCAGGTAGTGCTCCTCGACCGGACCCCAGGCCCGGGAGTCGGAGGATTTGCCGGGGTTACGGTTATCACCGACCATGAAGTACTCGTCACCGTCCAACTTCCAGGTGGTCTGATCGCCGTCGGGGCGGGTCACCGTGCCCTCGACCTCGTACGGCTCCTCCAACCTGAAACCGTCGGGGTTCTCTGGGTTGATGATGTGGAAGTCACCGTTTCTGATCTGGACCGTCTCGCCCGGCAGCCCGATCACCCGTTTGATGTAGTTGGTCTCCGGCTCTGGAGGCGCTCGGAAAACGACCACGTCACCGCGTGCCGGTTCGCCGAACGTGTATGACAGCTGGTTCACCAACAAGTAGTTACCGTCCTGCAGGTTCGGCTCCATGCTTTCGCCCTGCACGAAGAACGGCTGGACTAGGAACGCACGCACTACCACCGCGACCAGCACGATGAACGCGACGGTCTTGGTGACCTCCCAGATCACATGCAGGATCCGCTCGGACCGTTCCGGCTGTTCCGGTTCGGCGGGAATCGATGCATAGGCGGGGTTCTCCGCGGGATCGGGGTGTTTGGGCGGTCGACGGTGCGGCGGCCGCGGCTGTCTTTCTTTTGACATACGTACCAAGGGTAGCGCAGGGTATATCCCCGAGCCACTCTTCGTGCTCGCTTGGGG
>JALYJZ010000084.1 GCA_030775025.1 bacterium | reverse complement strand
GCTATCCGGTGGTGGACACCAAGGTCACGCTCTACGACGGCTCCTACCACGAGGTGGACTCGAACGAGATGGCGTTCAAGGTGGCCGGTTCGATGGCGGTCCGCGAAGCCGTCCGCAAGGCCAAGCCCTACCTGCTGGAGCCGGTGATGAAGGTCGAGGTGACCACGCCGGAGGACTTCATGGGCGACGTGATCGGCGACCTCAACTCCCGCCGCGGTCGCGTGGAGGGCATGGAGGAGCGTGGGGAAGCCAAGGTGGTGAAGGCCTTCGTGCCGCTCGCGACGATGTTCGGCTACGCCACGGACCTCCGCTCGATGACCCAGGGCCGCGCGGCCTACTCGATGGAGTTCGACCACTACGCCGAGGTGCCGAAGCAGGTCGGCGAGGAGATCATCGGCCAGCGGGCCCCGGCGAGCGCGAAAGACGAGTAATTCCGTCGATCCGCACTCCTAACCCTTGACTGAAGGGTTTATTTATGCTATGGTTATGGGCTTTTTGATAATCATGCATAGGGAACGACACGGTAAACATCATCCCGGTGCCGGGCGTGAAGACGCTCCGGAACCGTCTGTCGGGGCGCCCGACTTCCGAGTCGATCCTGTCGATTACCGAATTCTCACCTTAGAGAACCTGCGCGACCCTGACACCGTGCTCCAGCGGACGGTGTCGCAAACCGATAAAATCATCGGAGTGCTCGATGGCTCGATTCCGGCTGAATCCAGAACGCTCGACAAGATATATCAGGCCACATCTAGCGATCAATTGATGCCTGGCGTATCTGCGGTCGAACGCATCCCAGCCGATGAGTTACCGCAACTGGGTCGTCCCGACATGGCCATCTATCTCGATAAATCAGGCCGACCCGTATCGTGGCTTGTGCGGAAATTATGGGGACAGCTTGCCACTCCTGAGCCGGATGGATCGACCCCGCGCATGCCGGAAACCCGCTTCTTCAATATCGACCGGATCGACTGGCTTCGACGCGTGGGTGTCCCTGAACATGAGATCGAAGGCGTCGGTCCCGAGGGTTTTGAGATGAGGCGGATCGCAGAGAACCCTTCCGCGGTTCGGGAACTACTCGCTCGTTTCAGGCTGCCGTTCGTCGAAGAACGCCGGACCGAGACAGGGGCAGACGGAGAGAAGCGCACGATTGAGCTGAACGAGTCCAACTGGCTCGACGAAGTCTGGAAGATGCCGCTCAAGGCAGTCCGCCGTCTGGACGGATCCATGGGGCCGCCTCGGCACATCACCGTCATTGATGAAATGAAGTCGAGCGGCGCTACGCTGCATATTGCCAGGGAGTTGTTCGCCACGGCCCTTCCGGAAGTGGCGGTCAGCGGGACGCACTGGTCGGTCCCGAAGAAGAAATCAATCGGAACAGACCGTAAAAGTGGCGTAATGCAGACGACGGAAGAAACCGCGCCGCCCTGGTATCGCCGTGACCTGGAAGCGGGTCGTGGCGTCGGCGACCTTGATCGTAAGTGGTACGCCGATTCCGACAGTAATTGGAAAGTTAAACGGGTTGGCGAGATAGCTTTGAGCACTCCGCTCACGGATGTGGAAGGTGAACGGATCAGGGACAAGCGGGCACAAGTGCTCCGTGACGATATCGACCAGCTTGTCCAAGACCTTGCGAATCGTCGAGTGCTGTACGTTCCAAGCATGCACCGCCGTCCAGAGGAAAGTCTTCGTCGCATCGAGGAGCTTAACGGGATTCCGTTAGTGGAATGGCAGCGCCGACGGGGTATTGCGCCCCGGAATGGGAAGTAAGTTAGTATGCGCGAATGAACCAGGACGCTGAGACTTCGCTCTTCCACTCCGTGGAAGAACTGCACGCTCGTTATACCAGCCACCTCGACGTGCTCCGCCAGCGGAATGAAGGCGTGCTCGATGATCCGGGCGTGCGGATGCGTCGGCGGGAAGCGGCGCTCGGCATCCTCGTGCTTAACGAGTTGTCCGAGGCGGCGGAGCTGGCTGTCCGGAACGACGACATCGCTTCGTACCCGGAGGCCGCCGCGGAGTAAATGGCGCCTGCATGCCCGCTTCGGCTTGCGTGCGTGGCGCGCGCTTCGGTACAATCTTTAGAGTGCATATGTTTTTTCGCGTAAACACGCGACGCATAATCAATTAAGAGGAGGAAGCGCAATGGCTGAAAAATTCGACCGCTCAAAGCCGCACCTCAACGTGGGAACCATCGGTCACGTCGACCACGGGAAGACCACGCTGACGGCGGCGATCACTAACGTCCTCGCGAAGAAGGGCGGCAGCAGCGCCCGGAAGTTCGAGGACATCGATAACGCGCCCGAGGAGAAGGAGCGCGGTATCACCATCGCCACGTCGCACGTGGAGTATGAATCCGACAAGCGGCACTATGCCCACGTCGACATGCCGGGTCACGCCGACTACGTGAAGAACATGATTACCGGTGCGGCGCAGGTCGACGCGGCGATCCTGGTCGTTTCCGCGGCCGACGGCCCGATGCCCCAGACCCGTGAGCACGTGCTGCTGGCCCGCCAGGTCGGCGTGCCGAGCATCGTGGTCTTCCTGAACAAGGCCGACCAGGTGGACGACAACGACCTCCTCGACCTCGTCGAGGAAGAAGTCCGCGAACTCCTGACCAAGTACGAGTATCCCGGCAAGGACATCCCGATCGTCCGCGGTTCCGCGCTGAAGGCCCTCGAGGGCGACGCGGAAGCCGAGAAGGCGATCGAGGAGCTCGTTTCCAAGCTGGACGAGTACGTCGAGGAGCCGAAGCGTGACGTGGAGAAGGACTTCCTGATGCCCGTCGAGGATGTCTTCTCGATCAAGGGCCGCGGCACCGTCGCCACGGGCCGGATCGAGCAGGGCAAGATCAAGGTCAGCGACGAGATCGAGATCGTCGGCATCCGCGACACCAGCAAGTCGGTGGTGACCGGCATCGAGATGTTCAATAAGTCGCTGGACGAGGGACAGGCCGGAGACAACGCCGGCATCCTGCTCCGCGGCATCGAGCGGACGGACATCGAGCGCGGCCAGGTCCTGGCCAAACCGGGTTCGATCACCCCGCACACCGAGTTCGAGGCCGAGGTGTACGTGCTGTCGAAGGACGAGGGCGG
>JALYJZ010000083.1:1833-3166 GCA_030775025.1 bacterium | reverse complement strand
GCTTTCACCGGTGACGGTACCGAGGTTCAAGCACCCCGAGTCCGGAGTGGTGTCCGTGGTGGCGATATCGAGCTGCTGGGTAACGTCCTGCTTGAGCGGTATCTCCTTCTCGATCGGCGAAGTCGTAGCCACGAACTCGGTCAACAGGTCGGCCTGGTCCTGGGGTTCGCTGTCGAAGCAGGGGCCGCTGGAACACAGGAAGTCGGCCGCCAGCTCCGCGTCCGGATCATCCGCCGGCGGGTACTGGAAGTTCGGATCCTGTTTCTTCTCCCACAGGCCCTGCTCGATGTAGCTTTCCGCCTTGTAGTACGCTCGTTCCGACGGCGGAATCAGGGCCACGTTTCGGATCTCGCTGGCGACCAGGGCGGTCATGCCCAGACTGGCGGTCAGCGCCGAGCCCATGATCACCAGTGAGAACAGTACCGCGTTACCCTGGTTCCCGATGCGGTTTCTAAGGAAGCGTTTCATTATTGCTCCAAGGAAACGTTAACGATCCCGAAGTTCGCGTCATACACGCCGGGTTGGTACGAGTCGTTGGCCCAGTCGATCACGACGACCGCGTCATCCTCGGGGAGGTCGATGCCGGGGATAAGCGTTCCGCCGCGCGGATCCGAACTGGTATCCGTATTCTCGATCGGCAGGTTGACGATCTCCTGCCTCCACCCGCTAGGCAGCAGCACCCAGGCCGTCACCTGGTAACTGTAACCGGAGGACGGATTCAGCCCTCCAAGAGAGAAATTGTAGTATGAGAGCTTCAGGTCGTAGGTACCGGCGGACGGCACCGAGAAGATGTAGGCCGTGCGGAATATCGGGTTCCCGCCGGTGCCGCCGCTCAACGCGTAGACGGCGGTCGGCTTGGCGGGATCGCTCTGACAGTAATCGGACCGGCTGGAAGCCTCACAAAGCGCGTAGTCGTTGCCATCCTTGATCAAGACGACAGGCTCGGGTTCTTCCTCATCGCCGCCACCCGGCGCCGACCCATCCGATTGCCCTACCAGGCCGCTGATCGGATACGCGCGGCTACCGACGGTCGTCTGGAGGACGGTCTCGCTGAATTCCGCCTGGGGGCCGGAACCCAGGACCGCATCCCTGGTACGTACGGTCACGCTGACCGTCACCCTGGGATGGGTATTCTTCGGCAGCTGGCAGGTAGCGTTCGGAACAGCTCCGGGACACGGAGGCCCTTCCGGATCGGTCAGGGGACTCACGAAGAAGCGGGTCCCCGTGACCGCGACGTTATCCGCGGTCAACCGGACGTTGCCGGCAAAGGCGAACAGCTCGTCGCAAGTCGGCGCAGCGGCGTCGGAGCTGTTCTCGTAGCGGTATAACGCTC
>JALYJZ010000083.1:0-1823 GCA_030775025.1 bacterium | reverse complement strand
TATCGGCTTGGCCCGCCTTGGTCTGCAAGAGCGATAACGCGCGGCTGCCGGTCGCGTCGCCCGGAAGGCGGCAGCGCGCGTCACCGGCGTTCTCGCGATAGAACGCGTAGTCTATCTTCGACGTCCGGACCGTACGAGCGACCTCCTCGATGTTTACCCGTACGTCCTGCTGGACTTTGCGCTGGGCAGCCGTCTTGCTGGAGCTTTGGGACACGCTAACCAAAACGCCCACGACCACGACCGCCAAGAGGATGAAGATGGTCGAGGAAACGACCAGCTCGATCAGGGTATAGCCCCGTTGATCGCGGAGTGTCGCCCGGATTCGCCGACCGATCACGGCTTCCTCCAGTCGGTGATGTATTCCTCGACCAACATGTCGGGACCGTCATGGCCTGCCCAATTCACGAACGACTGCACCCGATAGCTGAACTTCTGCTGGCCATCGTCCGCGTCTACTCCCAGGTCCTTGCCGACGCGGATGGAAATCCGTCGGTAAAACGTCTGCCCCGAAGGGCATACGGTCGAATGAGGCTGATACAATCCCGTGGCGCTGTCCCGGCATAAACGGTACACGGCGTTCTGGGTCGTGCCGACCGTTTGAGGACGCATGTACGGCATCCCGTTGCCAACGTTCGGATATACCGCGAAATGTGTCGTGCCGGTAGGTACGCCCATGGGGCTATCACAGGCAGTGGTGTACGGTACGGCTCGGGCCTGCGCCAGGGACTGGGCGAAGTAATTCCAACAAGAGGTCCCGGATTCTTCCGAAGCGGCCGCCCAGTTCGAGTCTCGGATGGCCCGGACCAGCTCCACGCCTTCCCGGGCCAGGTTCACGGCGGCTACCCGCTGTTCGTTGGCCTCGCTGGACCGTACCGCGAGGTTCGCGACCGAAAGCGTCGCGAGTACGCCGATCACGACGATGGACATCATCACGATGACCTCGACCAGCGTGAATCCCTGCTGGTTGCGTCGCTTACTCGACATAGACTACCCCCGCCCGCGGCCGGAAATTGATGGTCACGCAGTCGGCGCTTCCCGTGCAATCCGTAATGTCCCGATACTGCAGCCTGGTGGAGCGATCCGCGTCCGAACCTCCTATGAGCATCGTCGGCTGTGGAGGAAAGAAGTCGAGATAGCCGCCGCCTGCCCAGCTAAAGACCACGTCCTCGGCCAGCTCGACCGTTTCCAGGATGTGGGGATCGGTCGGCGGACTGGTGTAATCCGTGTCGCTAAGCCGCCGGGCATAGAGCTGATACTCGTCGGCGGGTTGGCCCGCCGCTGGCGCGGCACAGGGATCTTCGTTGGCGGTCGTCGTAGCGCACGCACCGTAGGCCTTGCGGGAAACGGGATTCCCGGCGTCGTCAGGTACCGCCTCTGAGGCGGCTGCCCGCGCTTCGATGTTCCGGATCATCGAAACCAGCCCGGACGCTTCGTCCCTAAGTACCTGGCGCCGGTCCCCAACTCCAGTATTCACGATCACAAGCGCCGAAAGCACGCTGGTCATCGTCAGGACGGTAATCATTTCCAGCATGGTGAAACCGCGCTGGCTGCGGAGCGCGGCACGGACCAGGTTAGCGAACCGGGCGGCGATCACAGCAGTACCAGCCCTTCGTACCAGTTCAGGAAGTAGTCGGCGTAGAATGCGGCGATGAAGTATCCGGCGACTAACATCGGGCCGAACGGGACATAGCTCTTGAGGGTCGCGTGGCGGGTGCCGAGCAGGACCAGCGCATACAGCAGTCCGACCAAGTAGGCGATGAAGATGGCGACCACGACCGCCGGCCAGCCCAACACCAGGCCGATCAAGGCGGCGAGCTTGATGT
>JALYJZ010000082.1 GCA_030775025.1 bacterium | reverse complement strand
GAGCAACTCATGCGGGTCGAGACGGCGGCAGCCGAGGTGGTTCCTGGAGTACTCGAGAAGGACGCTGCCGCCGTGAGCCGGGTGGTGGAGCCGCTGGCCGCCGTGAGCGACTGGATCCATGTGGATGTCGCGGACGGCGTGCTCGTCCCGAACAAGGCCCTGGCGGATCCGCGCGATGCGGCCGGCATCAAGGCCGATGCCGCGCTCGAGGTACACCTGATGGTCGACGAACCGGAACGGTACGTGAACGCCTGGGTGCGGGCCGGCGCCCGGCGGCTGATTGGTCACGTGGAAGCAGCGGAGCCGGCGGCGTTCCTGCGCGCCGTGAAGGCAGCCAAGGCCCGTCGGCCGAAGCTCGAAGCCTGGCTGGCGGTGAACGAACCCACGCCGATCTCGAAGTTGAATCGGTACCTCGGGCGTATCGACGGCGTGACGGTCCTGGCGGTACCGGCGGGGTTCGCCGGACAATCATTCCACGCCTCGGCGTTGGCGAAAGTAGCGGGACTCAAGCAACTCAAGCCGAGGCTCCCCGTGGAAGTCGACGGTGGCGTGAACGAGGCCACTGCCCCGGCCGCGCGGGCCGCGGGCGCCGACCGGCTGGTCGCGACGTCGTACCTCAAAGGAAGAAAGGATACCGCCAGCGCGATCCGCAGTATCATGGGGCCGAACCAATGAACGACCGACCGAACACAAAGATCTTCGTCGACGGCGGCGACCCGGAGGAATCCCGCCGGGTGCGTCACGCGCTGGGCTATCTCGACGGGCAGACCACCAACCAGACGCTGATCTCGAAGAACCCGGGAATCCAGCGACGGATCCAAGCCGGCGAGAAGCTTCCCCTCGAGGAGCTCCTGGCCGAGTACCGGAAGATCGTCGAGACCGTCTCGGCGATGACCCCGGAAGGCTCCGTGTCCATCGAAGTCTATGCGGACCAAGACACCACGACCGAGCAGATGCTCGCGCAGGGCCGCGAGTTCTTCACCTGGATTCCGAACGCGCACGTGAAGTTCCCGACGACGACCGCCGGGCTCGGCGCCGCCGAACAAGCCGTGGCCGAAGGCATGCGCGTGAACCTGACGCTCTGCTTCAGCCAGGCCCAGGCCGCGGCGGTCTACGCCGCTACCCGCGGCGCGAAGAAAGGCGAGGTGTTCGTATCACCCTTCGTCGGCCGGCTCGACGACCGCGGCGAAGACGGCATGTCCGTCGTGAAGGACATCCTCAAGATGTACGAGGCCGGCGACGGCCACGTGGAAGTGCTGACCGCGAGCATCCGGAACCCTGCCCACCTGGACTACGCACTGGCGCTCGGCAGCGACATCATCACCGCACCCGCGGAGATCCTGCTGGCATGGGCGGAAGGCGGCGCGGCCGTTCCCGATGCCGGGTATCAGTACGACGCCGGATCACTCACGCCGATCCCGTACCAGGAGCTGGACCTTGACGCCGACTGGCGGAGCTTCGACCTGCACCACGATCTTACCGACGCGGGCATCGAGAAGTTCAGCGCCGACTGGAACGGACTGCTGAAGTAGCCAGGATGGACGCTTGATCCGACCTTCAAGGTCGGTTTTTGCTTTGAAAAGGGAAGAGAGGGGGAAATGGTCGTGAAGACTATGTTCCCCCTCGCTGTCGTACCTTCCCTTACCGATTACTCGCCGCTGTTCGTGGATGAATCAAGGCGGCGGAAGCGCTCGGCGTTGTTCTCGTCGATGATGCAGCCGACCCTGACGATCAAGGAGACGAAAAGCTGGCCGACCGTGGTGAGCAATATGCCCAATACGAAGATTATCAAAAAGAACAGGCTTGCCTCTTTGCTCATGTCATCGGGATTAGGAGCTAGAAAGGCCGTGATTATGAAAATCACGCCGATTAGTCCAATGAGGAACCCCTGAGGTCCGTCGCCGACCTTTCTGATCGCACGGATCGTGCCGGTCTGCTCAGTGGTCTTGGGATTCGTCGACATGTGAAACTCCTTAGGATCGGTTGTCGGGAAGGTACGCGCCAGTCACGTGCAAAGAGTCGCCTCTCGCGTGACCAAGCGTGCGATAGTAGCAAAAAACACCTCTGTTGTCAATATATATCTACCTTTTGAATGAAGAAAGCGGGATGCATCAGGGTAGTTTTTTGTTTCTGATGCATCCCGTTGATTCATGGCAGCCAGTCGGCGACGTGAGCAGCGATCCGACAGACATCCGGGGCGGTATCCCGAAGCTCGCGATCGAGATTCCAGACCGGCAGGGAGTCAGGCAGCGGCTGCTGGCCGGGGAGCAGTGAGCAGACGCGGGCCGAGACAGGAATCCTCCACGTGGCCAGGAACCGTCTCCAGTCATCTTCCCGCTGCGGGCAAACGACCTGTCCGTCCTTAGCGGTCGGGTGGCGCACCACCAGCACTGCACGGTCGGCGGCGAGACCGTCCCAATACGGCGGGTCCGGCATCTGCCAGCGTCCGTGCAAGTCGCCGAGGACCAGCTCGTGACGCTCGTCCGAGACGAACCGACCCACCGCGGCCGAGAACTCGTCGGCGAGGTAGTTCCTGACGTCATTGCCTCGCTTCTGACGCTCGACCCAGGGCTTGCGGCCAAGGATCGGACCGTGGGTGTCGGACCACACGTCGATCTCGTGGAGGCCGACATCATAACCCCAGAGTCGCAGCGTTCGGTACACCGAACAGGCAAGCGTCGACTTTCCGACGCCGTCCATGCCGGCGAACAACACGCGAATCGTCATGACCGTCCTCCTTGGGCTGGTTGGTAAAGGACCATCCCGAGCATCTCCCGGCCACGGGTCGCCTACAGCCGAGACCTTTTGACTCAATTCAATTTGAGTCAATTAATCATCCAGCCGCGGTACACTGAAACCATGCACTGGATCCAGAAGCAGACCCTGAAGAAGCTTATCGTGGACTCGGAGCTGCGTTTCTCCGAACTGAAGCCCGAGGACGTGGAGAGCAACCTGTTCATGTATCACCTGCGGGAACTGCTCCGCAGCCGCCTGGTGACCAAGGCCGCTCGGGGCTACCGCCTCTCCGCGACCGGCAAACGCTACGCCGATAAGCTCAGCTGGAAGACGCTCAGCCCGCGCGTCCAGCCGAAGATCGTGACGATGGTCGCCTGTCGGAACCGGCGGGACGAATGGCTGGTATACCGTCGGCGTCGCCAGCCGTTCCGCGGCTTGATCAGCTTTCCCCACGGCAAGCTTCATCTCGGCGAGAACATCCAAGAAGCCGCGGAACGGGAACTCAGCGAAAAGGCCCAGCTTCAGGGACGGCTCCACCATCGCGGCGACGCGTACCTCTCGGTCTATCAGGACACGGACCTGATCAGCCAGGCAT
>JALYJZ010000081.1 GCA_030775025.1 bacterium | reverse complement strand
AGCATGTTCCGCAGGCTTTCCCGGACGCGATGGCGATCACGCCGGAACGGGAATAGTATCGGAGCAACGGCCACTGTCTTGCGGACCCGTCCCGGATAGCGGGCAGCGTACTTGAGTGCGATCGCGCCGCCCATCGAGTGGCCAACCAGGTATCCCCGTGTACCGTCCAGCGCACGGTCGATCGGCTCGAAGAAGAAATCCCAGGGAAGGCCGCCTTCGGGCAATGTGAGCGGGTGATCGGCCGACCGGACGTCGAAATCCGCACGGAAGGTTCGCAGGAACGGTTCGTAGACCGACCCATCAGCCGCCAGTCCCGGTACGAAGACCAGGATCGGCTTAGGTTGCTCGGAAACGGCTTTGGCTGACATGGGTTCAGTGTACGACGGGTGCTAACGCGTTGCCTGCCGGGCCAGCGTGGCCCATTCCTCTACGGTCAGGGTTTCCGCCCGTCTCGTCGGATTGATGCCCGCGCGCTCCAGCAGCACCGCTGACTGCTCGTGCGACAGATCCAGGTTCCGTGCCAGGCTGTTATGGACCTGCTTCCGCTTTTCGGCGAACCCTGCTCGCACGACGGCGAAGAACGCTTCTTCCGACACGCCGCCGAGCGTTGCTTCCAGACCGCGTCCGATGTCCTCAATCCGTAGGATCGCCGAATCCACCTCCGGCGGCGGCGAGAAGGCACTGGCCTTGATCCGGCCGGCGATCCGGGGTGTGCCGTAGAGCTGGACCGAAACCGCCAGCACGCTCATCTTCGGCGGCTGCGCACAGATCCGTTCGGCGACCTCGGCCTGCACCGTCAACGTCATCGCCTCCGGACGAGGCGCCGAACCCAGGAAGTGCCGGATGATCGCCGACGTGATGTAGTACGGCACATTCGCGACCACCTGGTACGGCTGCGGCAACCCCGAAAGATCGCTCTCCAGGATGTCACCGTGGCGGATTTCCAGATTATCGAACCGCGCGGTGCGCTCTTTGAGCTTGGGTATCAGCCGTTCGTCGAGCTCGATCGCGACCACGTGCTTCGCGCGTTCGCACAGCCCCGGCGTGAGTACTCCCGGTCCCGGGCCGATCTCGACCACGGTCTCGGATCCGGTCAAGGCGGCCGCATCCAATATCTTCCGTACCGCACCGGGGTCCGCCAGCCAATGCTGGCCAAGCGACTTGCGGGCATGGATCCGCTCCATCGCTACTCCTTCTTCAGCATTCCGGCGAACGCGGAGGAAAGTTTCTTCACCGCACCGTCGAAGTCCACCGACAGGACGGAGTCGGTGACTTCCGTCACGGTCCCCCGTCCGAACTTCGGATGCGTGACGGTATCGCCAGCTTCCAGGTAAACCGGTTCCTGGCTGAATTCCTCGGACGGGTGCGGCGGGTCCTGCACCGGTGACTTATAACGCGGCGCACTCCGGCCCTGCATCGACCAGTCGCCGAATCCCTGGCCCGCTTGACCGGCGCCGGCCCGGACGCCGCCGGTCACTTCGAGCAGGCTCTCCGGAATCTCCGACAGGAACCGCGACGGCAGGTTTGCCTGGATGTTGCCGTAGAGCACCCGCGACGAGGCATGCAGCAGGTAGAGCCGCTGCATCGCCCGGGTCATCCCGACGTACGCCAGCCGCCGCTCCTCTTCCATCTCGCTGACGTCCAGCAAACTCCGGGAGTGCGGGAAGATCCCCTCCTCCAGCCCGACGATCATCACCACCGGGAACTCCAGCCCCTTGGCGGCGTGCAGCGTCATCAGCGTGACGCTGTCCGCCTGGTCGTCGTACTGGTCCACGTCCGTGATCAGCGAAACATCCTCCAGGAACACCGACAGCGCTTCCTCGCCCTTAAGGTGATCGTACCGCTTGGCGGCCGTGGAAAGTTCCTTAAGGTTCTCGAGCCGCGCCGCGGCTTCGACGGTGCCGTCGTCGATCCACTCGGCATAGCCGGTCTCCTTGAGGATCGCGGCGATTAGCTCGTCGACCGTGCCGCCGTCATCCACCAGCTTCCGGAGCTTCGCGTACAGTTCCGCGAACCGCTGCACCGCCTTGCGGCTGCCCGGCGCCAGCTCGCCAAGCTCGCCGGCTCGCTCGACGACGCCCTTCAGGGAGAGTTCCTGCCGGTCCGCGGTCTCCAGCAGCACCGCCAACGCCTTGTCGCCGATGCCGCGGGTGGGCACGTTGATGACGCGCTTCCAGCACAGGCTGTCGTTGGGATTATGCAGCGCTTGGAGGTACGCCAGGATGTCCTTGATTTCCTTCCGCTCGTAGAACCGGACGCCGCCGACCACGCGGTACGGCAAGTTCGCCGCGATCAAACGCTCTTCCACGGCCCGGCTCTGCGCATTGGTCCGGTAGAGCACCGCAACGGTCCGGAGCGCGAATCCCTCCGATTGCAGCCGGCGGATTTCCTTCACGATCTGGTCGGCTTCGTCCCGCTCATTCCGGGCCTCGAAGACGCGGAGCTTCTCCCCGGGGCCGGATTCCGTCCAGAGCGCCTTTTCCTTCCGGCCGGTGTTCTTCTCGATCACCGCCTGGGCCGCGTCGAGGATGTTCTGGGTGGAACGGTAGTTGCGTTCAAGCTTCACCACGACCGCGTCGGGATAGTCCTCCTCGAACTGCAGGATGTTCCGGATGTCCGCGCCGCGCCAGGAGTAGATGCCCTGGTCCGGATCGCCGACCACGCAGAGGTTCCGATGCCCTTGGGCCAGCAGCTTCGTGAGCGTGTACTGGACGTGGTTGGTATCCTGGTACTCGTCCACCATCACGTACCGCCAACGCTGCTGGTACTTCTTCAGGATCTCCGGTCGGGTCGCGAAGAGGCGGACGGTCTCGACCAACAGGTCGTCGAAGTCGAGCGCGTCGTTCCGTTTAAGCAACTTCTGATATTCACGGTAGATCGCCGCGATCGTCGCCTGCGGCTCGCCCTGGGCCCGTTCACCGTATTTCGCAGGGTCCATCAGCTCGTTCTTGGCAGCGGAGATCTCGTGCCGGACGAATCCCGGGTTGTACTGCTTCTGTGAGATCTGCAGATAATCCATCGCCGCTTTCACCGCGACCTGGGAATCATGCGCGTCGTAGATCGTGAAGCCGGGTGCCAGGCCGATCTGCTGCCCGTCCGCCCGGAGAATCCGCACGCAGATGGCATGGAAGGTGCCGATCGTCGGCAAGTCGGCGCGCTGCTTCCGGCCGGAGTTGTCCTCCGCATCCCGCCGAAGCAGGTCCCGGACGCGCTCCTTCATCTCGCCAGCGGCCTTGTTGGTGAACGTCACCGCCAGGATCGCTAGTGGCGGTACGCCGCGCTCCCGGATCAGGTGCGCCACGCGGTACGTCAGGGCCCGGGTCTTGCCGGAGCCGGCACCGGCCAGGAT
>JALYJZ010000080.1 GCA_030775025.1 bacterium | reverse complement strand
GGCCAGGACGGTGAAGAACCAGACCCAGGGACTCTTGAGACAACTCTTGAGCACCACCATCGGGTCGTCGTCGCGGCGGAACCGCTTGAGGAAGATCAGGCCGAGCACGAAGAGCCCGACGCCGAACAACCGGCCGAAAAGCAGCGGAAAGGAGTACCCGAACATCAGCGCTTCTTCGCCTTTCCGGCAGTACGGGCGGCCCGCCGTGCGGCCGGCCGCTTGGCGGAAGCCTTCGCCGGGACTTTCTGTACCGGTCGCTTCCGGGTCGTTTCCTTGATCTTCCCGTCCTCCATGTGCAGCGTCCGGTCGCAGATGTCCGCGACCGTCTGGTCGTGCGTGACGATGATGAAGGTCTGGCCGGTCCGCTGGTTGAGCTCGCGGAGCAGCTCCATCACGTGGTGGCTGTTGGCGGAATCTAGTTCGCCCGTCGGTTCGTCGGCCAGTACCACCGCCGGCGAGAGCACCAGGGCCCGGGCTACCGCCACCCGCTGCTTCTCGCCCCCCGAGAGCTGATGCGGCAGGTGTTCGGACCGTTCGAGCATCCCCACCAGGCGGAGTGCTTCGCGTGCCTGCTCCTGGCCCTGGGAGCGCTTGGTACGCGCGTAGCGGAACGGCAAGTACACGTTCTCGAATGCCGTGAGCGACGGGATCAGGTTCTTCTGCTGAAAGATCATGCCGACCTCGTTCTGGCGAAATACCGGCACCTTCCGGCGCTTGAGTTCGCCCAGGTCGACTCCGGCGAATTTCACCGTGCCGGTATCCGGCGTGTCCAGGAGCCCGACGATGTTCAGCAGCGTCGTCTTGCCCGAACCGGACGGCCCCATGATCGCGATCATCTCGCCGCGCTCGACGTTCAGGTTCACGCCACGTAATGCCTTCACTGGCTGGGCGCCCTCCTGATAGTTCCGGTGGACGTCCTTCAGCTCCACGATCGGCGGCAAATCCTTCGCCTCCTGCTTGGTGAAGAACTTCCCACCGGTAGCCCGAGAGGCCTGTTTCTTGCGAAAACTGATCATGACTCCCTCAATACCTTTACCGGCTGCACCCGGGTGGCGCGCCAAGCCGGATAGAGTCCGGCGATGATGCCGAGCGCAAGGGCGAATCCGAACGCGGCGGCAATCAGTTCCGGCGTGACCAGGAAGAGCTCAAGGCCGTCTTTCCGTGTCTGCGCGTTGATGATGCTCGTAAGCAAGAACCCGCCCGCGAATCCGATCGTCCCGCCGAAGAGCCCCATCAGGGCCGTTTCCGTGACTGTCTCGCGGATGATGTGCCGGGCCCGTGCGCCGACCACCCGTTTGACGCCGATCTCCTTCCGGCGTTCCGCGACGCTCATCACCATGGTATTGATCACGGAAAGCCCGCCGACCAGTACGGCCAGTAGCGCGCTGCCGAGTACGATCAGATTGAAGACGGCGGACGCCTCTTCCAGCGTCTCCCGGAGTTGCTCGGGCGGCGTGCCGTCAACGCCGCTGATCGTCGACTCGATCCGTTCGGTCAACGCGGTGGAGTCCACGCCCTCCTCCGGGAACACGTTGATATTGGTGACCAGCTCGTCGGTGGTCGGGGTGAACTGGGGGATATCCCGGGAGAGTTCCAGCGCGTCCTGGAGCGGGACGAAGTACATCTGGTCGGGGTCCGACGTGGTCCGGGTAAGGATTCCCACGACCTCGAATTGCTTGCCGCGGATCTCGGTCGTGTCGCCCACATCGAGGCCCTTCTTCTGGACGATGCTGGAACCGATGACTACCTTCCCGCGGTCGGCCTCCTTGAGCTCGCGTCCTTCGCTTAGCGTGAGCTTGTGCTCGTCCTGGGCGGCATCGGCCGGCGGAATGCCCTGCACGATCTCCGGACTGGAGAGCACCGAGAACTCGCCTTCCTCGGCGGTCAGGGAAAGGGTCGGGTAGGCCCGCTCCACGCCGTCGATCACCTCGATCCGCTCGGCGAGGTCGGCCGGGATCTGGGGGCCGGTGGAAAAGATGCCGCCGAAGCCGCCGGTGTCCTTGGTGATCAATATCCGGCCGCTGAAGTAATCGATGCCGACTTCGATGGATTTGCTGAGGCTTTGCGAAAGCGCTCCCATGGTGACGAACGCGAAGATGCCGATGCCTACCCCGAAGATGGTCAGGGCCGAACGGGTCTTCCGTCGCCAGATGTTTCGCAACGCTTCTTTCACGCTTCTTATTGTACCAACCGGAAAGCCAGGGGTCGCGCCCGCGGACCGAAAGCCTGAGATGCAAAGAAGGACACGCGAAAAAGAGCGAGGAGCGCGGCTGAGGACGAGTAGCGTCACGGCAACTGCCGGACACGATTCATCCCCAACCGCGCGATCCTCGCTTTTGTTTGTAGGTGGTACCGGTCCGTCACTCCACGGTGAAGATCATGTAGATGCCGATCTCCTTACCGAACCACTGCTTATGCTCGGCGACTGGCGCGAAATCCTGGCGATACCGTCCCGAAGCGGTTCCCGAAGGAACTTGGAACGTTCCCTCGAATGTGCCGACAGCGCCGGGTGGCACCGCCTGCTCCCGCAGCCTCAAGCGATTGGCATGGCTTCCCCAGCTGGTATCCGCAAACGGGAATCGCCTGTCCTCCAGAGTGCCGAGGTTCACCTCGCCGCGGTGCCATATGGCTCGTCCGGTATTCCGGAGAGTGAACCAGGCGGTTCCCGAGGTGCCCGGTTCGACTGACGGCGGCGGCGATTGGCTGACGTGCCGGGCGCGGTAGGCCCCCGATACCTCTAGCCGGATCGGTATCCGGAGGCCCGACCAGGTCGTGCCCTCGTGGACCGGCGCGTAGACGCCGGTGAGGTAAGTGCCGTCCGGAGTATCGTCCGGTACATGGAACTGGAGATCCCAGCGTGCATACTCGCCGGGGTCGAGGTGTCCGAGGCAGCCCACCGCAGCCACGCGATTCGGATAGCGCCAGGTGGACCTGGGCCACCAGCCGTCCCGGTAATCGGCGAACCGTGCCGAGCCGTCACCGCGTACGCCGAGGTTCATCCGGCCGCAGGGCACGCGCCAACCACCTGCATATCGCGCGGTCACGACCGCCCGCACCGCTCCGCCCGCTGCCACGGACAGGATCGGTGAGGAATACACGCGGACCTGACTGAACGCCAGGCCGGCCGGTGCCGGACGATTCCGACTGGTGACCCATTGCCAGGATCCCGGCACGCCGACCTCCGCGAACCGCGAGGCGATGCTCACGTCCCGCCGACCCAGTCGCTCGAGCTGATAATGCAGGTGCGGTCCGGAGGAATTCCCGGTCGAACCGACCCTGCCCAAAACCGCATACCGACCGACCTGCTGGCCGATGCGGACGGCGATTGAGGACAAGTGGGCATAACGCGAAC
>JALYJZ010000079.1:2402-3416 GCA_030775025.1 bacterium | reverse complement strand
CGTAACAACCTCTCGATCAAGGCCGCGAAGAACGGGAGCGACGCCGCGGCAGCGGCGGACGAAGTCCGCCAAGCGCGCGGCAGCGGCGGCCCGGGCGGCGGCCGGGGCGACCGACGCGGTCCGCGCGGACCCCGCCGATAAGCGCTGGCAATTCCTACAAATCCCCGCCGTCTGTCCATTGACTACGGCGGGGATTCTGGCATAGTCTGGAGCGTCATGGAAGCCGCTAGCGTACCAGATTCGGAACGGCCGGACGTTCTCCACGGAAGGATGCGGCTTGCGCTCTCAAGTACTGTCGACACGCCGATCCCTCCCAATGAAGTCGACCCGGATCAATTCCGTGACGCGGCACAACATGAAGCAGCATTGGCCGAAGAGGAGTTGCGATTGCGCGGAGCCCAGTACAGGGACCATGGATTGCTTGCGGAAACCGCCAAACGACTGATGGTAATGGGCCGACCTGAGCGACGCACCTATCGGGACCCTCAGGCCGACCCCGAGACTGGAGTGTATCGGAAGTTCAGCATGTTGCGCGGGCGCGGCGACGGTGTGGAGTCTATCCGGTTTGAAGATGCCCAAGTCGAGGAGAAGGACGAACGCTCACGTACGGTGCGGTACGAGCAGTACGTACTGGAGGAGAAAGTGCTGGAGTCAGTGCTGGGCGCTGAGGTGCTTCCGCGGAAATACTTCATATGGAAACGGGCGGATCATCTCAAGAGGATCGACAACGAAACTCACGTTACCCTGAAGGGGTGGGACGAACCTGCCACTGAGGCAGATCCCGATACGGTTAAGGAACTCAACAGGATGCTGAGCCAATTGGAAGAGGAATTTCGGCGCCCCAGGGCAAACTAGCATAATCTTGCTACAATACCCCGGATGGCACGAACTGCCCGGAAAACACGACGGTTACCCGGCTCCTTGCACAAGGTGCGGTTTTGGCCCGCACTGATCGCAGGTATCCTCCTGATTATCCTCGGTATCTGGTTCTGGTTCGCGGTCATGCGGGCATCG
>JALYJZ010000079.1:0-2392 GCA_030775025.1 bacterium | reverse complement strand
CCGTCGAGCGCGTGAGCGCAGCGGCGAAGCTCTATCCCGCCGCCGCCGAGTCACTGGTGGCTACGTTGCGGGACGCCGCTCCGGCCGAGCTGTTTGCCAGAGCGCTTGGCTCCGAAATCGCTTTCGCCGAGACACAGGGACATTCCCTGGCCGTCGTGAGAATCCGCGACCAGGCATCGTTCGAGGAACTCTCCGGCAAGGTCGCGGCGCGGCTGGGTAAACCGCGGACTGTCCATGCGGAATCCGCTGAACGGGGACGGGTCTCGTTCTTCAGCGCGAAACTGGCGGAATCCGACCGGACCGTCTTCGCACACCGTGCGGACGACCTGCTCTTCATCGCGACCGACCCGGAACCGATACTGGACGCACTCACTCAACGGCAGGGGTTCGACACGAACGCGGCATTCGAGGACGTATCCGGGAGGCTGGCGGGAGGGGCGGACGCATATGTCTTCCTGGACGGCCGTCTGGCGGATCAGTATCCCCGCTTAGGATTCTCGTTGATCGGCATCGCCGTTCGGGACGAGGATGAACACCTGCGGCTGCAGGCGGTCAGCGCGGATCCACCCGAGGTCGCCGTCTCGCTGCCGCGGGCTTCCGGCGATCTGCTGCCCGGACAGGCCACGCTCGGTATATCCGGCATGGATGTGCTCCGGTACCTTCAGTTTCTCGAAGCCCAGCGCAGTGAACGGGCGCTTCCGGAGGTAATCAAGTTGCAGAACGGGATCGCGTCGTTGAACCGCCGGCTCGGGGTGGACCTGGAGACCGATTATCTGGCTGCCGCCGACGGGAGGTTCACGTACGGACGGTATGCGGAAGGCGAGACGAAGCGCTGGATGACGTTGCTGGAATTCGACGGCCCCGAAGTGGCCCGCACCAAGGTCGAGAGTTTCGAGCAATTGGCGCGTGAAAAACTGACCGTGCCGGTCCGGCGCGAGGTGATCAAGGTGTTGCCGGACGGTTCCCGTTCACGCGAGATCGAATCCGAAAAACAGGAGCGTTTGAAGTTCGGTGCGGTGGAGGTAGAGGGTCAGCCGGCCAAAGCGGTCAAGCTGCCGGAGCTCGGACGGGTGGTCTGGCAGGTCCGTGACAGGTTCCTGCTGGTCGGCGATAGCGAAAAGACCGTTGCCCGGTTAGTGAAGACGGTCCAGCAGCCGGCGGATACTGTCGATGGCCGCGGGCAGCTTGCCGTCCGGCTGGACCTGTCCCGCGCCAAGACGCTGATGGGCGGCGAAGACGCGATTTACAGTTGGATCCTGTCTACCCGGGCTGCGGAAGGCGAATTCAGGCTGAATAAGAAAAACGGCGTACTTTCCGGATTCCTGACCTTCGCGGAGCGTTGATGCGGCTCGGTGCGCACCTCTCGGTGGCCAAAGGGTTGCCCCACCTCCTGAAGCAGGCCGATACGCTCGACGCCACGGCGATCCAGATCTTCGCACGCAATCCCCGCGGGCGCGGGGAGACGAAAGTATCGGAAGCGGACGCTGCCACATTCCGGTCGGGACTCCGGCATCGCAAGGCACGGCTGTTCATCCATGCTCCGTACTACGTGCAAGTGGGCGCGGAAGATGCCCGGAACCGGCGGATCGCCGCGGAAGTCGCCGCCGCCGACCTGGTGAAGGGAGATCTCCTGGGTGCCGACGGCGTCGTCGTGCACTTCGGCGGATCCTTCGATGCGGATAACCCCGACGTGAGCACGGCGCACACGGCCAAGACCATCAAGGCGGCGCTCAAAAAGGCCGGTCGCACGAAGTGCCGGCTGTTGCTCGAGGTCTCGGCCAGCAACAAACGGGTCGGCGGGACCTTCGAGCAGATCAGGGACATCCTGGACGGCGTCGGCGATCCGTCGCGGGTCGGGGTCTGCCTCGATACGTGCCATCTGTATACCGCGGGATTCGACATCCGCGGAAGTGGCGTTACCAAGATGCTCGACCGATTCGCGAAGGTAGTGGGGCTCCGGAAACTGAAAGTGATCCACCTGAACGATACCCAGTCCGAACTCGGCCGGGGCCTGGACCGGCATTTCCATATCGGCCAGGGACAAATCGGTGAAGCTGCGTTCAGGCGCCTGCTCAGGGACTCCCGACTGAAGGGCATGGACTTCGTCCTGGAGACGCCGAAAGAAGGTTGGGGCGAAGCCACGCGGCTACCCAAGGCCAAAGGCACGCCGTCGCTTGACGCGGATGTCCGGAACCTGACGACGCTGCGTCGGCTCGCCGCTACGGCCGCCCGCTGATACGCTAGGACCATGGCGAAACGGGATTCTCACATGACCCATCCATTGGCATACGTAGCCTGGGCGCAGGCGCTCGTCGCGACGTCCGGCAGCCTCTACTTCAGCGAGGTCGCAGGGTATCTGCCCTGTATGCTCTGCTGGTACCAGCGCATCGCG
>JALYJZ010000078.1 GCA_030775025.1 bacterium | reverse complement strand
AGGACGGAAAGGCCGAGGAAAAACAGGCCTGCCACGCCGCCACCGAGCAAGTAGGCATCGGGATCGGGAGACCACAGGGCGGCCTGCATCGGGATTCCTTGTTGGAACAGTACGTATTGGAAAAGGATCACGGCCAGGGCCATTGCGATCGCCGGAATCACGACGACGTTCGGGATGATCTGGTGCCGGAGGTCGTAGGCGAAGAGGAAGACCATTACCAAGCCAAAGAACCCGGCTACGACGAACTGCCAGGAAAGGCCGTAGGCGAGGAACGCGGCGGCCAACGCCAAGCCCGACGTCAACTCCAGGACCGGATGGTATTCGCTAATCTGCTTGCCGCAGTGGCGGCACTTGCCGCGCAGGAGCAGGAAGGAGACCAGCGGAATGTTATCGTGCCAGGCAATCTGGCGTTTACAGTGGTCGCAGCGGGAGCGGCCGGAGGCGAGCCCTTCCGCAGCTTTCTTTCGACGGCGGGACGCTCCTTTCCGCCTGGAATCCGTTTCGATTTCCAAACGGTGGAACACCGTCGACAGGAAGCTGCCGAAAATGAGACCTAGGATGAAGACAAGAATCGTGTACATATCGTTCGTGGCGAAAAACCTCGTAGTGAAAGGCCCTTCGCCGGGCCGTCCCCCGGCATAAAGCCGGAGAACGGCCGGCAAGGAATATCAGTTGAGCAGGGCACAGGCACTGGCTGCACCTGAAGTCTCCTGACTGATCGTCGGACCGACCTCGAAGCGCGATCCGGACTTGCGCTCAAGGTTGGCGCAAACACCGAACTGCGTGGCCGAGCCGATGTAGTAGTAGCTGGAACCGTTGGTCGGATCGTCCAGGAACGCAGAGATGTAGTTAGGATTCAGCCCACTGTACGGTGCGTTGGTATTGGTCATTGCCGTTGCCGCGGCTTGCACCGGATAGGTGGCGTTGTCCGCCTTGTACTGCGCGAGCGCCGTCTTGTACTGGTTGAGGTCGCTCTTCCGCTCGGAGTCGCGGGCACCCTTTTGGGCACTGTTGAGCGCCGCCAGGATCAGCGCCGCCAGGATACCGATGATGGCGATGACTACGAGCAGCTCGATCAGGGTGAATCCCCGCTGGCCGCGCGTCGTCATGGATTTGATGGTGTGTGTCATTCGTATATCACCCCCTTTCGATGGTGTATTTTTCTGTCAACCAAAGCACTTTTAAATACTCGCCCGCATTGGTGGCAGGTATGGTGACTCATACGTCTGGTATGTTCCGATAACGACATGCTGTTTTTTCGTTTTGTTTTGCCTAAGCGGAGGACCGCCTAAACTGGCCTCAGCGTAGCGGACGTCCCGATACGCGTCAATATGCTTAGTTCCCCGGCGTGCAAACCCCTTCGGCCGTCGTATGCAAGCCGCTTTCCGTGCGCTTGAGCATCATCCCCGGATCCTTCTCAAGCCGCGTGCAGGCACCGTACATATCGCCGGTAGGATCCGAGACGTACGTATACGCGTCCGTGGATCCTTGCGGCGGCGGCGGGAAGACGCTGATAAAACCTTCCGCCGGAAGCTCGGTGAGGTCTGTCACGTCGACTTCGCCGGCGCGGATTGGATACCGGTCGGCATGGTTCGAGGCGTAGTTGGCCAACGCGATGCCGACCTGGTGCAGGTCGCTCTTCCGTTTGGTGTCCCGGCTGCCCTTTTGGACGCTACTGAACGCCGCCAGGATCAGCGCCGCCAGGATACCGATGATGGCGATGACTACGAGCAGCTCTATCAGGGTGAATCCGGCCTGACTGTTGCGCCGTACGTTCATCTGGACCTACTGGATCACGCTGCCGAGGTTGTAGATCGGCAGGAGAATCGCGATCAGCAGTCCGCCGACGGCGATACCCATGATCACCATCAGGATCGGTTCCATCAGGGTGGAAAGGTTCTTGACCAGGTTGTCGACCTCTTCTTCGTAGAAGTCGGACAGCTTGTTGAGGACCTCTTCCATCTTTCCGGTCTGTTCACCGACGGAGATCATCTGCGGCACGAGCGGCGGAAAGTGCGGGTTGGCGCGGATCGGCTGCGAGAGCTGCGCGCCGCCTTCGATCTGCTTGGCGGCCTTGAGCAATCCCTTCTGGTAGACGCCGTTGCCGATGGAATCGGCGGTAATCTCCAGCGCTTGGATGATCGGCACGCCGCCGCCGATCAACGAGGCCAGCGTGCGGGTGAACCGCGCGACGTAGATCTTCTGGAACAGGCCGCCGAATATCGGGAACTTCAGCTTGACCCGGTCGAACGTACTCTTGCCGCCTTCGCTCTTCAGCGCCTGCCGGCCGGCGAGGACCAGGCCGATCGCGCCGATCAGGAAGAGGTACCAGAATCCGCGCAGGGCGTCGGACATCTTGATTAGCATCTGGGTGATGAACGGCAGCTCCGCACCGGCGCCTTCGAAGATGTTCTTGAGCGGCGGGATCACGACGATCAACATGAGGATCGTCGCTCCGATCAGAGCGGCCACCACGAACGCCGGGTAGAGCATGGCGCCCCGGACCTTCTTGACGATGCCGTACGCTTTCTCCTGCTGCGTCGCCAGGCGGTTCAGGGTCTCGTCGAGCTGGCCGGAAGCCTCGCCTGCCTTGACCATATTGACGTAGACTCGGTCGAAGATCTTCGGATACCTGGCGAGCATCGAGGAAAAACTACCGCCGCCCTCGATTCCTGAAGCGACTTCCTCGATGATGCCCCGGAACTTCTGGTTCTGCGTCTGCTCGGCTAGGATGCTGAGCGCCTGCACGATCGGGAGTCCGGATCGGATCATCGTCCCAAGCTGCCGGGTGAAAATGACCTTGTCCTTCATGCCAACGCGGTTAAGGGCGTTCACTACCTTCGAGACGTCGAAGCTCCGCTCCTTCTTCTGCTGCAGTTTGGTCAGGATCAGCTTGTGCTCGGACAACAGCTCGGCCGCGGCCTGCTCTGTGGCGGCCGTGATCTCGCCGGTCTTGACCTGTCCGGCGGCGTTGCGTGCTTTGTATACGTAATCGGCCATGGTGTTTGTCTTAGTATCCCTTTACCAGTTTGGTCAGGGTGCGCTTGTCGTTAGCATACAGAATCGCGTCGTCGTACTTAACCAGGCCTCGCTGGACCCGTTCCGCCAACGCCTTCTCCATCGAGACCATGCCCTGGTCCGAGCTGGTTTGGATCGCGCTCGGGATCTGGTGCGACTTCCCCTCGCGGATCAGGTTGCGGATCGCCGGCGTGGCGATCATGATCTCGACCGCCGGTACCCGGCCGCCACCGATCGCCGGCAGGAGCCGCTGACTGACCACGCCGGAGAGTACCTGCGCCAACTGCGAACGCATCTGGCTCTGCTGGTAGCTTGGGAAACTGTCCACGATCCGGTCGATGGTCTGCGGCGCATCGTTGGTATGTACCGTCGCGAAGACCAGGTGTCCGGTCTCGGCGATCGTCATGGCGGCCCCCATCGTCTCGGGGT
>JALYJZ010000077.1 GCA_030775025.1 bacterium | reverse complement strand
TCGCCGCGATGTTCGCGATGTTCTTCTTCCTGACGCTCTACGTACAGAACATCCTCGGATACAGCCCGGTGAAGACCGGTTTCGCGTTCCTGCCGGTGGCGATCACGATCGGGATCGTGGCAGGCATCGCTTCGGTCCTGATCTCGAAGATCGGCTACAAGGCGCTGATGGTCGCGGGGCCGCTGTTGGTGGCCGGCGGATTGGCTTGGCTCGGGTACCTGCCGGTGCAGGGAGAGTACTTCGCGCATGTATTGCCGCCGCTGGTCGTGGTCGCGGCCGGCATGGGACTCTCCTTCGTGAGCGTGACGATCGCGGCGACGAACGGCGTGCCGGCCAAGGACTCCGGCCTGGCTTCGGGATTGCTCAATACCACTCAGCAGATCGGTGGCGCGCTCGGACTGGCGATCCTCTCCGCGGTCTCCGCCTCCGCGACCCGCGGGTACTTTACCGACCTGGCGACTCCGCCGACTCCCGCCGACCAAGCCGCCGCCCTGGTGGACGGTTTCCATGCCGCGTTCTTTACCGGCGCCGGACTGGCCGTGTTCGCGGCTCTGGTCGCGCTGATCCTGATCCGTCAGGAAAAAGGCGAGCGGATCACGCCGAACATGGCTGCGCGGGCGTAGCGACACCGACCTACGGCGCCCTGTCGGTGAACACTACGAGCCGGCTGGAGTAGCGTTGTTCGCTCGTATTCCACGTCCCGGCGCACGTGATGAGGTTGAGATGTGCGCCCGTGCCGTGCGAACGGAACACCTTCGTCGCATCCGCATCGGGGTCGTACCTCCGCGACTCGCGCACGATGAACGTGATGGTCGTTCCCTCCGCATCCTCAACATGGACTTTGTCCCCGACCTCCAGCGTATGTAAATCGCTGAACACGGCCGGGGACCCATCCTCCGAATCAAAGTGACCGTCGATCACTGAACTTCCGGTCGCACCGGGGCGCGGTCCACGATCAAACCAGGCCGCATTGCGCGGATGCTGTGGGACGTCCATTGCCCCTTCGGGGGTAAGGCCCACATGCTCTATCTTGGCATCAACGTCGATCTTCGGAATCGTAAGCCGTAGCGGTACGCCGACCTTCGCTGGCGCCGGGGAGGAGGCAGGCGACGGGCCTGAAAAGAAAACTCCCGTGGCCGCAATGAAGAGCGCCACGAAAAGCGTGAATCCTGCACATGCTCCGATTAGCGCTCGCCGGGACCGCTTATCGGTAACTCGGATACGCATCGGCGGTACGTTTGTTGCGAGTGAAAAATTTCACGCCGAGTGATGGGCCGTGAGGCCGTACCTCAGCGGGGGCCGATTCCGGCATTCGGTAGCTTGGGAACGATGTCGCCGGCCGCGAGTGAGCCCGTTGACGAGGCGTCATCAGCGTCGTCCGAGTCCTCATCGTCGGTATCGCCGTCCTCATCGTCAGGAGGCTCAATCAGGGCGCACGCCGAGTCGGTGATGGTGTTCGAATCCAGTGTGACGGCCCCGTTCTGGGCTAGCACGCTACCTTCTACCTCAGCACCCGTCGTGAGCGTCGCGGAGGTCAGTGCCAGGATATTCCCCACGAACGTGGAGTTCGTACCGAGCGTCGCCGAACTGCCGACCTGCCAGAAGACGTTGCAAGCCTGGGCGCCGTTCGTGAGCAGGACCGTACTGCCGGACCCCGTGGTAAGCGTGCTGGCCATCTTGAAGATCCATACCGCGTCGGCGTTGCCTTGTCCGTTAAGCGTCAGGGTCGTCCCCACGGCTAGTGCGAACGTACCGGCGGCGGAATCGTAGGTACCTTCCGTCAGGGTCACCCCACCGAGTCCCGAACCGATGGTCGAGGTCGTGGTCCGTCCGGCGGCATCGTTATATGCCGTGGTTAAATCAGCTTTGGCCGTCGTAAGAAGGCCTGGATCGTTCACGGAACCGCCGGGACCAGCGCCATCCACCGCATAAATCGTGCCGTCTACCTCTGCGTCCGTTAAGCCGGCATAAAAACTGCCGGAGGCCGGACTCAGCCCGACGTCCCCGGTAATCGTGGAA
Organism: bacterium; assembly: GCA_030775025.1. GTDB lineage: Bacteria > Patescibacteriota > SICC01 > SICC01 > SICC01 > JALYJZ01. Next base: position 1,459 of record JALYJZ010000077.1, on the reverse strand, counting down.
GTGGGAGTATTCGTAATCGCACTGCCTGCCAAGACCGCGAAGTCATCGGCGGTGCCGAGATCGACAGTAGGCGCGGCGAGCGCTTGTGCGGGAAGGCTAAGCGCAAAGACCGCGGCCGCTACGGTTGCCGCCGAATGTTTGGTAATCTTTCTCTTTTTCATGTTCGAGCCCCCTTTTTTTGCATAGGCGCAGCCGCCCAGTTTATTAATCTGCCTGCAGCATGCGCTTATCTGCGGTATTGACAAGCGGGCGAGCACAGGAGTAAAGGTGTTTTCGTGGGCTTCGGGCGCCTAGCATGCCGCCTAAATCCCGGCCGGAACCTCGGTAATCCGGTCGTTTTGATGTATCATTCAGGGCTATTCTTTGAACCATGGACAAAGCGTTAGTCACATCAGTCGAGTCACCGGATGTCGTCGAAGCGGGAGCGGATGCGGAGCAGCAGCGCCCGTCGCCGGAAACCTCCTTGGATCTTTCCGATCCGATCGATGCGTTGCTGTCTGAGTTCATCGAGGAGGCCGAAGCCGACCGCCTGCCCACCGGGAGTGAGCAGCGGAGGCTGGTAATGGGAGTACAGCGGGGTGACCGGGAATGCGCCTCCGAACTCGTCAAAAGCCACCGCGGCTTCGTGGCGGCGGTCGTGTTCCCATTGAAGCGCCCGGACATCTCCAGCAAGGAAATCCTCCTTACCGCCAGCCAGGCATTGATCGATGCCGCCCAGGAGTTTAATTATGACGGACCGGTCGACTTCAATGATCACGCGATCATCGAAGTGCATCGGTCGGTCGTGGCGTTGCGGGACGGGGAGGACTCCGACGCGCCGGATCGGCTCGACAAGCCGATGGAGCGCTTGCTGTGCGAGGCCGGGGAAGCGCCAGCGGCGTTCAGGTCCCGTTCGGCGTACCGCCAAGAGCTCGAACGGCGCTATACGGAGCTGGGACGGCTGACCCCCAGCCAGTTGGAGATACTGCCCACGCTCCACCTTTCGAGCCACGCCGCCGCGGAGCAGACGAAAAAGTCGGTGCGGGGTGTCATGCAGTTACGTACCCAGGCGGCAGGACGCCTCGGTCTGCACAACCGGATAGAGCTGGCCCTGTGGGCGGCGGACCAGGGAGTGCCTTTCGAGCTCAAGAAGCGTCCGCCGCTGGACCGGTTCACGATCCGTGAACGGCAGGTGGCGACCAGGTTATCCCAAGAGGACCGGGAGATCGCGAAGGACCTGGAGCTTTCGGTCAGGCAGGTGCGGCTGTCCCTAGCTTCCTTGCAGGAGAAGATGGCGGTGGAGAGCCGTATCGAAGTAGCGTTGATGGCGCGTGAAGGCTTCGAGCCGCGGCCAGAAGAGTTGGTCGACGACACTCCCGAAGCGTTGAGAATCTTCACGCCGAAGCAACGCGAGGTGCTGGAACTGATCCATTTGCCGTTGGCGGAAATCGCGGAGCAGCTCGAGCGGCCGGTCAACGCG
>JALYJZ010000076.1 GCA_030775025.1 bacterium | reverse complement strand
GCCGTGCTCGGGTTGAACGCGTCAGTCACCGTATTGGCGTTCTATCTGCCCGTCGTACTCTCCCGGCTGACCGAATCGCAGGCCGCCGTCGGCTTCGGCGTCGGAGTCGAGGGACTGATCGCCCTGACGATACCGCTGATGATCGGCCGGGCCTCGGACCGACGCGGCAAGCGGCTACCATACATGCTGGCTGCGACGCCGCTGATCATCGCCGGACTGCTGGGCGTCGCGGTGCTCGATTCCTACTGGCCGCTGGTCGCCGCGGTCGCCCTCTACTTCATCGGCTATTACGCGTACTACACCGCGTACCAATCCCTTTATCCCGACCTGCTCCCGCCCAAGGAATACGGTCGGGCCTGGTCCGTATTGAACGTCTTCCAGGGCCTCGGTGTCGGCCTGGCACTCGTCGGCGGCGGCGCGCTCTTGGCGGTGAGCCCCAGCGCGCCGTTCCTCGGTGCCGCCGGGGTGCTGCTGATCACCACCGCCTTGGCCGCGTTGCTGATCCGCGAGCGGCGCCCCGGCCACGTCGGGGTTAAGCAGCTCGGCACGCTCCGCACCCTGGCCTATCACCTGCGGACGGACGTCCACCTCCGCCTGTTCCTGCCCGCCCACTTCGGCTGGGAGTTTTCCCTGGCGGCGATCCGGGCGTTCGTATTACTCTACCTGCTCAAGGGGCTCGGCGTCGGCGAGGCCGCGCTGGTCGGCATCCTTGGCATCGTCCTGCTCGCCTACCTGATCGCCGCCGTCACGTCGGGAAACATCATCGACCGCTTCGATCCCCGCCGTTACACCACCGGCGTAATCCTGCTCTTCACGGCCGCGATGTTCACGCTCGGCTTCACGACGGACGAGACCGTCCTCCGCGCGGTCCTGCCGTTCGGCGTCTTCTCCGGCGCCGCGGTCCTGATGCTAGCCTACCCGATCCTGCTCCGAGTCACGCCGACGGGCCGCCACGGCGAATACACCGGCTACTACCAGGCCAACCGCGGCCTGGCGTTGATCACCGGCACCGTCGGTACCGGTTGGCTGATCGACCGGTTCGGCGGCGCCTTCCCGGCGACCGACGGCTACCAAGTCCTCTGGCTGACCACCGGCACCGTGGTGTTTCTGACCATCCCCTTCTTCTGGCGGCTCACCCGGAAGTCGGCGTGAGCTTCGTCCCGCCGGAGTCGGTGGCGCTCGGGCCGTTCACCGTCTACCTCTATTCGCTGTTCATCCTGCTCGGCCTGGCGCTGGGCTACCTGCTGGCCAAGCCGGAAGCCCGCCGGCTCCGAATCCCGCTCGACGCCCTTCGTATGTCGATCTTCTACGGCCTGCTACCCGGCATCGCCGGAGCCCGGCTGTACCACGTACTCGACCGCCTCGACTACTACGCCGCTCAGCCGGCGCAGGTCTTCGCGCTCTGGAACGGCGGGCTGGCGATCCTTGGCGGACTGGCCGGCGGGCTGCTCGGGCTTTGGTTCTTTGCCCGGCGGCAGCGGATCCTGCTGCTCCGGCTGCTCGACGTCTGGGCGCCGTCGGTCCTCCTGGCCCAGGCGATCGGACGGTTCGGCAACTGGACCAACCAGGAGGCGTTCGGCCCGCCGACGGACGCGCCGTGGGGCGTGTTCATCGAGCCGGCGCACCGCCCGGCCGAACACGCGGCCGCCGCGCACTTCCACCCCACGTTCCTCTACGAGGCCGGACTCAACCTGCTCGGCCTGGCGCTGCTGCTCGCGCTCCGGCCGCGGCTCCGGAACAAGCCCGGCGCCGTCCTCGGGGCCTACCTCGTGATTTACGCCACCGGCCGGTTCGCGGTCGAGTTCCTCCGGTTCGACACCGCCCAGCTGGCGGGGCTTAACGTGGCGCAGACCGCCGTCGTCGGGCTCGCCGCCATCGGCATCTGGCTGCTGGCGCGCCGTCCGCGTCAGTCCCGATGACCGGCCGGCTCGTCCGCATGGCCATGGTCGTGTTCTTGTTCGTGTTCGACGCCGCCGTGTCCCGCCTCTTCCGCATGGCCGTGCGGCACGATCACCGTCACCGCCCAGATCGTCAGGATCCCGAGCACGAACGGCAGCCCGTAGATGAACCGCCCTTTCACGCGTTGGTGATGGAGTTCCGGGATCAGGTTCGCTGCCGCGATATAGATGAACATCCCGGCCGCGGCGGCGAGGAACAACCCGAGGTTCGCCTCCACGAAGTCGCGGGCCACAAACACCGCCGCCGCACCGAGCACCGCCGTGAGCGCGGACAGGAAGTTGTACATGAGCGCCCGGGCCCGGCTGAGTCCGGAATGGATCAGCACGCCGTAGTCCGCGATTTCGTGCGGCAGTTCGTGCGCCGCCACCGCGAGCGTCGCCGCCACGCCGAGTTCCGGACTGACCAGGAACGCCGACGCGATCGCCACGCCGTCCACGAAGTTATGGATGCCGTCGCCGACCAGGATCAGGTACCGCGAGGACGCGTGCGCGTGGAGGTGTGATTCGTCCGCGTGATGCTGATGCGTGCCGTGGATGAACCGCTCCACGTAATAGAACACGGCCATCGCCAGGAGCGAGGCGGCGAATACCGCCTGCGTGTCGACCCCGAACTCGAGCGCCTCGGGAAGCAGGTCCAGGAAACTGGTCGCGAGCAGCACGCCGGCCGCGAAGCCGACCAGTCGCAGCTCGAGCCGGTCGCTCAGCCCGCTGCGGAAGAAGAAGATCAGCCCTGCCAACGAGAGTAGGCTCACGCCGAACGTCGCCAAGAGCGACGCGGCCAGCGGACTCATGCCGCCCTCCGCTGACAGCGGGCGCAAAGCCCGTACACCTCGAGCTGATGGGCGATCGCCTTGAACCGGCGAGGCAACTTGAGAGGCAGGTTCGACCCGCGGCATCCTTCGATCGCCTGTGTGGTACCGCAGGATTCGCAGATGGCGTGGTGGTGGTGCGGACGGACCGCTTCGCCGAGCTCGAACCGATCCTCGTCCTCGTGACGGAACCGGACCGTCTTCACCAGGCCGGCCCGTTCCAGACTCTCCAGCGTACGGTAGACGGTGACCCGGTGCGGCGCATGAGGGGAAAGCGCGTCCCGGACTTCCGCGGCCGTCAGCGGCCCCGACGTCCTTAAGCCCTCCAGTACCGCGCGGCGGTATCCGGTCAGGGCCAGCCCCTGGTCCACCAGGCGCTCCTTGATCGATTCCCAATGCAACTGGGTTGCGTTCCTCATGTCGATACCGTATCAGTAATGCAACTGGGTTGCAACTAAGCCTTGAGCAGCACCCGGGCCGGGGCGCCGTCCCCGCCCGTGATCCGGAGCGGTAGCGCGATCAGCTCGTACTCCCCCGCCGGCACGCATCCCAGGTACAGCCCCTCGATGATTACAGCGCCGCGCTCGAGCAACGCCGTGTGCGGCGTCCGGTCCGCGCCGCGCTTCTGGATCGAGAGATAGTCGATGCCGACTACCCGTGTGCCACGGCCAGCCAGCCACTCGGCCGCCTCTCCTGAAAGTGCGACGTAGTCTTCGGTAAA
>JALYJZ010000075.1 GCA_030775025.1 bacterium | reverse complement strand
GCATTCCTGCTTAATTTCGTCAGAGTCGCGGTAATCTACGTGATCTGCCTGGTCATTTGGTTCATTCGCGATCGCGTCCGGGCCGGACTCGACCAACCCTGAGGCGGCGATCCATCATTCCTGTTTCGATCTCACGATTCGAAACGACCGGATGATGGGTTGCCGTCTTTTTCTATTGTGTCCCTTGCGGCGCGGAACCGCCGCATGCGGTAGGCTGGAATCCGTATGGATTACGTCTACGCCGCGATCCTCGGCATCATCCAGGGACTCACCGAGTTCCTGCCGGTCTCCTCGACCGGCCACCTGGCGTTAGCCCAGGAGCTGTTCGGACTCGACCAGGCCCGGTTCGGACTGCAGTTCGACGCGGCGATCCATCTCGGCACCGCCGCCGCGGTCGTCGGCTTCTTCCGCAAGGACCTCTGGCGGGTGGTGACCGGTTTCCGGAGGCCCCAGGAACGGAAACTCGGCTACTCCCTGGTGATTGCGAGCATTCCGGCCGGACTGGCCGGACTCGCGTTCGAGGACCTGGTCGACGGGCCGCTCCGCGACCCTGCGGTGATCGCCACGGCACTGGCGATCGGGGCGGTCGTCTTCCTGGTCGTCGAACGGGTCGCTAAGGCGCGGAAAGATGTTCGCGATGCCACGATCCTGGACGCGCTGATCATCGGGCTAGCCCAGGCGTTCGCCCTGATTCCCGGCGTCTCGCGCTCCGGTTCCACCACGGTCGTCGGCATGCTGCTCGGACTCAAGCGGGCGGAGGCGGCTCGCTTCGCGTTCCTGCTGTCCGTACCCATCGTCGTGGCGGCGGGCGGCAAGAAGTTCCTCGACACGCTCGGCGAACCCGGCGGCGGCGCGATCGGCATCACTCTGGTGGGACTGGCGGCATCGGCGATCGTCGGCTACTTCACGATCCGTTACCTCCTCCGGTTCCTCCAGCAGAACCGGCTCGACGCCTTCGCCTACTACCGGTTGGTGCTGGCAGGCGTGATCGTGCTGACGCTCTTGTAAGCTGGACGGGGATCAATCAGTCTATCCGGCCATCATCAAAAAGGTGGGTAGAGGGACGGACGCAGGCGGTTTCTCGAAAGAAATCGGTTTTCCATTGTCCGTCCCTCGTGACCACCATGGCTAGCAACAGGGTGGGGCACCGTACTCGGGAGGCGGTGGCGGCAACCGGTCGACCCGGAGGATGTCCTGGGGCGGAAATCCGGGAAGGCGTGAGTCCGGCAGATGGGAGGACGCGATGTACGCGAACTTTCCATCTATCGAACAGCGCGGCATCTTCTCGGGACCCAGGATGTTGCTGCGCTTAAGGCGTAGCGACATCATTTGTACCTCGAAGCCGATGATGCTGCATGCCTCGGTCTCCCATACTGAACGCAGCAGAGGGCTTGCGCCCTCGCTGAGTGCCAGTTTGTAGTAGCAGCGCTCCTCAGGATCCGGGCAATGCCTGCCTCGGACCTCGACGTCATCGATCCTGGCACCTGCCAGGATGTAATCGCTGACGGTCGTTTGGGCCGTCAGCTCGTGTCGTTCTCCCTCGTTGAGCTCGTGCGCCGCCGTCGCTGCTATGACGCACAAAGCGATAGCAAACAAGAACGCGCATATCACACGAAACATCTTTCCCTTTCGGTCGGATACGGACAGCTGTCAGGACACATGGCGCGCCATGGCAGCCGCCCATATCCACCGGCAGTCATGGTGGCGGGATAGGCTGATTTTTAAAAGACAATAACCTACCATACACTAATAAAATACCTTTGTAAAGGCATTTATGGGCACTTTGATGGTTACCGCCGCAGCCGGTCGGGAATCAGATCGAACGCGAACAAGGATGCCACGAAGGCTCCAAGCAAAGTCAGGAAGAGTGCCAGCAGGAACGCGGAAAGCCGCGGCCGTCGGCGTACGAACCGGACCACGGCCCGGGTGAACGAGCTGTCCTTGGCCCGGTCGGCGTGCTCGAGTGCCTGCTGGAGGAGGCGTTCCGCCCAGCGAAACTCGAGTGCCAGCAGGTAGAGTCCGATCGGAATCACGGCGAACGCCGGCCCGGGCAACGCCAAGAGCAGCAGTCCTCCGCTTGTGATCAGTGCTCCCGCCGCGATCGTCAGCCCGCGGACCAGCTTGCTTCGCTGCCGATGGCTCGCCCGGCTGCGCCGCAGCCGCTTCACCAGCCCGAATTCCCGCTTTTTGAGCACTCTTGCCATGCGCCCGGATGATACACTAATTCCCGTGGCATCCCGGAATAAGCTTTCTTTTTATTACTTCACCGGTGCGGTGGCGCTCTTCGTCGTGGGGTATGGCCTGGCCTGGTTCTCGGAGCAGCCGTTGTTCTCCAAGGAAGTCTTCCCGAAAGGTGACGACCGGACCGCGACCGTGCCGGCTCCGAGCGGCACGCCGGCCGCGGATGATGATGCGGCGCCGTCCGATACCGAGGCGTCCGTCCGGCCCGGACGGCAGTACGAAGTGCAGCCCGGCGATACGATCAGCTCGGTCGCCGAGGCGAACGGTCTCGATTTCGAAGCGCTGGCCGAGTACAACGGCATCCCGTATCCATATAACCTGGCCGTCGGCCAGATCATCGTGATCCCGGAAGGCAGTGATGAATAAGACCGCCGGCCAGCCGGCGTTCCGCACCCGGACGCTCAAAAACGGCCTGACCGTCGTGACCGTCCCGCGTCCTGGCACCGAGGCGGCCACGGTCAGTTTCCTGTTCCGCGGCGGCAGCCGGTACGAGACGCCGGAATCCAACGGCATCGCGCACTTTAACGAGCACCTGGCGTTCAAGGGTGGCAAGCGGTACCCGGATTACCGGGCGGTGACCCAGGCCTTCGACAAGATCGGAGCGGTATCCAACGCGTTCACCGGTGCGGAGGTTACCGGCTTCTGGGCGAAGACCCGCGCCGCGCACATCCTCGACGTGGCCGATGTCTTCTCCGACGTGCTCACCGCGACCGCCTACGATCCGGCCGAGCTCGACAAGGAGCGGGGCGTGATCGTCGAGGAGATCAACATGTACGAGGATGACCCGGCTTCCGACATCTACCATGTGCTGGAAGCCGTGACGTTCCCGGACCACCCGCTCGGGCGGTCCACCCTCGGGCCGAAGGAGAACATCCGCCGGTTCACGCCGGACGACTTCCGGGCGTACGAACGCCGGCACCAGACGCCGGACCGGTGCGTGTTGGTGATTGCCGGCAAGGTGGAGGGACTCGACGAAGCGAAGCTCGACGAGCTGCTCGGCCGCTTCTCCGGCACCAGTGAGATCCGCCCGGAAGCGGCGGCGTTCGCCCAGAAGGAGCCGCGACTCCAGGTGAAATCGAAGCAGACCGAACAGACGCACATCGGCCTGACGCTGCATGCACCGTCACTGGCCGATCGGGCCAAGTCGCCGGTCCTGAGCGCGTTGGCGCAATTGCTCGGCGGTACCATGAGTTCCCGGCTCTTCACCGAGGTCCGCGAGAAGCGGGGGCTCGCCTACTATGTGCGGGCCATGCCGGACC
>JALYJZ010000074.1 GCA_030775025.1 bacterium | reverse complement strand
ACACGATCGTCGTCTTCGACCGCATCCGCGAGAACCTCGTGAAGCGGATCGGCAGCACGTTCCCGGAGACAGTCAACTACTCGATCGCCCAGACGTTGGTGCGCTCGATCAATACGTCCGTGACGGTCCTCCTGGTGCTGTTCGCGATGTACTTCTTCGGCGGGGAATCACTGCAGGGGTTCGTGCTAGCACTCCTGATCGGTACCGCGATCGGCACGTATTCATCGATTTTCAACGCCGCGCCGCTTCTGGTGACCTGGCAGCGGTGGTCCGACAAACGGGCGGCCAAGCGGAACGCCTAGGCGGCCGCCTGTGACCCACCGTTGCTGGTGCTTTCTAGCTGATCGCGCAGCTCGGTAAAGATGTCACCGAAGTTGCGGGCAAGCCGGCGGTCGACGATGACCTGCTTACGGCGTTCCCGAGTCTCGGGGGCAGTCTCGTTTTGCAACGAACGGACCTTCTTGGTATCGGGATCACCCGAGCTTGCCCCCTGGATGGCAGCCAAGTCCTTGGCGACGCCCTGCTCGATGAATGTGCGATCCCGATAATCGTCGGGTGTCTCGTCACGATAACGCCGTTTCTCGTATCCCGGTGGGTCAATCCGAGGATGTCGATCCGAAGATTGCACGGCATCCAGATGATCGAACTCACTGATCAGCCATTTCCGTTCCTGGAGGCTGGCGGCACCAGTCCGTACCCGTCCATAAAGTTCAAGCAACCGGTGGGCCTGTCGGGCCACTGTCTGGTCGATCTCGGTAAGGATTTCCGCTGAGTGGCGTTCCTGCTCCTCGGTGAGCCGCTCGAATGTCCGGCCCACTTCATGGCCTAGTTCGGCAGAGCCTGTTTGTTCCGCGACTTCGATTCCTTGGTCGTGGAATAGGGCGGTCTGTTCTGAGGGTACTTTTTTCATAACGCGTATAATAAGAGATACGCTACCATACCTCATTTTGCATAAAAAATCAACGTGGTTACGACGAAAACAGCTGAATTGAAGCGCCGCTGGGAGCTTGCCGCGCCGGCGCCGGAGGCGTTCTTCGAACGGTTTTCGGGATATCCGCGACCGGTCGCGCAGCTGCTTCACAACCGGGGAATCACGACCCGGGCGGCGGCACAGGACTTCTTGAATCCGGATTATGCGACCGACCTCCATGATCCCGGCACGCTCACGGGGATGGACGCCGCCGTGCGAACGATTCGGGAGGCAATTGTCGCCAAGGAGCGGATCGTCGTGCATGGCGACTACGACGCCGACGGCCTGACGGCCGCCGCGCTCCTCACCGATGTGTTGGGACGTCTCGGTAGCTCCGTCAAAGCGTTCGTACCGAGCCGGTATGAAGAAGGCTATGGTGTGGCATCTGCGACGCTGGAGCGCTTACACCAAGAGGGAGCCGGTCTGGTGATTACCGTCGATTGTGGGATTTCCGATGCCGAAGCAATCGCCGAGGCCCGCGAGCGAGGCCTTAAGGTCGTCGTGACCGACCACCATCAACCACCGGAACGTCTGCCCGAAGCAGAAGCCGTGGTCAATCCGAAGCTTCCGGGGGATGGGTACCCCAACAAGGAGCTGACCGGCGTGGGCGTGGCGTTCAAGTTGGCACAAGCGCTCTTGGCCGAAAGCCCGCTATCACCCAAGCGGCGCGAGGCGGCCGAAAAATGGTTGCTCGACCTCGTCGCGATCGGTACGGTCGCGGACGTCGCGGCAGTGCTTGGCGAGAACCGGACGTTGGTCAGGTATGGCCTGACCGTGCTGGCGCAGCGGCGACGACCGGGGCTGGCCGCGCTGCTAGACACCGCCGGAGTGGTTCCCGAACGGTTGAATGCCGGCACGCTTGGCTTTACCGTCGCACCACGGTTGAATGCGGGCGGTCGCCTGTCCCATGCCCGCGACGCCCTCGAGCTCCTGATGACGGACGATGCCGCCCGGGCGCGGCAGTTGGCTAGCGAACTGGAGCGACTCAACCAAGAGCGCCGGGACATGACCACCGCTGCCGTCGCGGAAGCCCACGGGTCGATCGGCGAACTGTCCGACGCTCATCGGATGGTTATCGTGGAAGGTTCTTGGAAGTCAGGAGTGGCTGGATTGGTGGCGGGAAGGCTTTGCCGTTCGACCGGTCGGCCGGCATTGGTCCTGAGCCGGGACGGCGACCGCCTGGTTGGCTCCGCGCGCTCCATCAAATGCTTCAATATCGTCGAGGCACTGACCGTGCACCGTGAATACCTGGAACGGTTCGGAGGGCACGCCCAGGCGGCCGGCCTGACCATCCGGGCGGACCGGTACGAAGCGTTCCGCGACACGCTCCTGCGTTTCGCCGCCGACACCCTGACGATGGAAGATATCCGTCCGGTATTGGCTATCGAGGGAGAAGTCCGCCCCGACGAACTGATGCCGGAGCTGGTCGGATCGCTCGCGGCCCTGGAGCCGCATGGCGTCGGAAATCCCCGCCCGCTCCTTTTACTGCGATCGCTCCAGCTCACCGGCGCGAATACCGTCGGAGCGGATGGGACACACCTGAAGCTCCGGCTCCGGCTTCCGGACGGCCGATCGATCGAGGCCATGGCATTCGGTGCGGGAGATCGTCTCTCGGAGCTTGCCGATACAGATGCTGTCGACCTGGCCGGGTACCCCGTACTGAACCGTTTCAACGGAAGGAGCAGCCTTGAGTGGCGCATCGAAGATTTCCGCGGCGCGTAAGCGGCTGACGGGGAAGCTGGGGCGCTTCAGCCCGTCGGAACGGAAAGTCATCGAACGAGCGGCCGTACTGGCCGGAAAAAGCCACGCGGGGCAGCTTCGTGGTACCGGCGAGCCGTACGTCTGTCATCCGATCGAAGTCGCAAGCATCCTCTGCGATTGGCAGCTCGATGCACCGACCGTCACCGCCGCCCTCCTGCATGACGCACCCGAGGACACCGACCTCACGCTGGACGATGTCCGTGAGGAATTCGGAGAGGAAGTGACGGAATTGGTCTCCAGCGTCACCAAACTGTCCGGCATCCGGATTCCTCGCGAAGACGTGCCGTATAGGACGCAGAACCTTCGCCGGCTCTTCCTGGCGATGGCAGCAGACATCCGGGTAGTCCTCCTGAAACTCGCGGACCGCCTGCACAACATCCGGACGATCACGGGAATCCGTCCGGAGAAACGAGCGCGCATCGGACGAGAGACGATCGAAATCTACGCCCCTTTGGCCGACGGATTGGGAATGGGGGAGGTCCGGGCCGAGCTGGCCGATCGCGGCTTCGAACAGGCGTATCTGAAGGAATTCCAGGAGCTCAAGCGGCGGGTAGATGAATCGATGAAACAGGGAAGCCGATACCTTTCGCTGGTCCGGCGCCAGGTCGCTGACGTCCTGACCCGCGAAGGCATCGAAACGCGGATCGACACCCGGACGAAGACGCTCTACAGCCTCTATCGCAAGCTTCAAGAGAAGCGGCGCGATCTCGACAAGATCTATGATTTCTTCGCGGTCCGGGTCATCGTCGGGACGGTCGAGGACTGTTATCG
>JALYJZ010000073.1 GCA_030775025.1 bacterium | reverse complement strand
GCGGGCAAGACGTTCTATGCCACGTTTCTCGAGTAGCTGGGCTCGGAAGGGCGGCCGGGTATAATGGTACTCGTTGCACAGCGGGCAATTAGCTCAGTCGGCTAGAGCGCCGCATTCACATTGCGGAGGTCGCTGGTTCGAGTCCAGCATTGCCCACCAGATGAGATGATATTATTAATGCATCCGGACCGGCCCTTGGTAGACGGCCGTACCGTGCATCATAAGGGAGCTCCACATAAACCTTCAGCGAACGCTTAGAATAGATGATGGACGCGTTCGCGCGGCCGGGAGACGGGCACTCCGCAACCCGGTCATTATGGCCGCTTTGCTCATCCTGTCCGCAGGATTGATTACCCTGATCGTCATGACACTTACCACTCCCCCCGATCTCACGGACGACGCCCGGGTGACGGTCCACATAGACCGCGCCGAGGTACTGGCCGAGGTCGCGGTATCCGCGGAAAAGCAAGCACGGGGACTCGGGGGACGGGAGTCGCTCGGAGGCGGCGAAGGCATGCTGTTTGCCTATACCGAGGCGGTCGTCCCGGGCTTCTGGATGAAGGACGTGACGTTCCCCATCGACATCGTATGGATTCGCGGGGATACAGTCACGGGCGTCACGGCGAAGGTTCCACCTCCTAAGGCGGGAACGGCAGAGGCCGACCTGCCGCGGTACCGGCCGCCGGGACCGGTCGACCGGGTGCTCGAAACGAACGCCGGATGGACCGCGGAACATTCGATCCAACCGGGAGACCCGGTCCGGATCACTCGCTGACCTCGATCTTGTCCAGCACGGTACGTACCGTAGCGTGATCATACCCGCGACGAGTCAGGAACGCGCCCACCTTTCGCCGTGCCTCGTCGGGAGAAGCACCGCGGAACCGCTCCAGTCGCCGGCGTGCGAGGACCGTGGCGGTTTCCGTCTGATCGGAACCTTGTTCTCCGAGCGCCTCCTTGATGATCTCGTCAGCGACGCGGCGCTGCCGGAGCTCTGCCGTAAGCAGCCGCGGCCCTCGGGAAACACCTCGAAAGGCGACCCACTGCCGGGCAAACGACCGGTCATCGAGGTATCGGAGTTTTTGGAGATGGCTACAGACTTCCCCGATGAGTGATGCGGGAAAACCGCGCTCTTTCAGCTTGCGGGTAAGCTCCCCCGTGCCGTGCGAGCGACGTGCTAACAACCGGTATGCCCGGGTCAGCGCCTTGGCAAAGCGGTCGCGCTGCTCCAGATTCGTCAGTTCACCTTTCGTCAGGATGTCGCCTTCGGAAAGTCCCGCCTCGGCCAACACACCGGCGTCGAGTGCAATCAGGAACTCCCCGTCGGCGTGCAGGTTGTATCGATCCCGCTTCTCCTGCTTCTCGATTTTAGTTATCTGCACGAACGCCCCTTGATGATCCGAGGGTATCTGCTAATTCGAGACAGCGGCTTCGCGCACTTTCTTCTCGATTTCCGCAGTCACCTTCGGATTATCCTTCAGGAACTGTTTCGCGGCTTCGCGGCCTTGTCCGAGCTTCTGGCCTGCATACTCGAACCAAGAACCCGACTTAGAAACGATTTCTTGGTTTACGCTCAGGTCGAGGATGTCGCCCTCGCGGGAAATCCCGGCACCGTACATGATGTCGAACTCAGCCATCTTGAAGGGCGGCGCCACTTTGTTCTTCACGACCTTCACCCGGGTCCGGTTGCCGATCACGTTTTCCCCGTCCTTGATCTGGGCGATGCGGCGGATGTCGAGCCGGACCGATGAGTAGAACTTGAGCGCGTTGCCCCCGGTCGTGGTCTCGGGACTGCCGAACATGACGCCGATCTTCATCCGGATCTGGTTGATGAAGATGACCGTGGTGTTCGAGCGGGAAATCACGCCGGTAAGCTTGCGGAGCGCCTGGCTCATCAGCCGGGCATGGAGGCCCATGTGGGAATCGCCCATGTCGCCTTCGATCTCGGCGCGGGGAGTGAGTGCGGCCACCGAGTCGATTACGATGACATCCACGCCTCCGCTCTTTACGAGCGTTTCGGCGATATCGAGCGCCTGTTCGCCGGCATCCGGCTGGGAAATCAGCAGGTCGTCGATGTCGACTCCCAGTTTCTTGGCATATTCCGAATCGAACGCATGCTCCGCGTCGATGAATGCCGCTTGCCCGCCGGTCTTTTGCACCTGAGCGATCATATGGCTGGCTAACGTGGTCTTGCCGCTGGACTCAGGACCGTAGATCTCGATGATCCGTCCCTTGGGAATGCCACCTACGCCGAGCGCCAGGTCGAGCGAGAGGGAGCCGGTCGGGATGGTTTCGACGACCATCTTAGAATGCTCGTCGAATCGCATGATCGCACCCTTCCCGAACTGCTTCTCGATCTGCGCCAACGCCATGTCTACCGCCTGCGCCTTTTCCTTGCGCAGCGCGTCGTTGGTTCCAGGCTTGGTGTCTTTCATCTTGGGGGTGGGCTTTTCAGCGGCGGCTGTTGTCATGATACCGTGCTCCTTTCGGTTGGTTATTGTTGGTTTCTAGCATACTATGGTCGGTCGCTTACTTCAAGCAGCTATAGCGATACCGTTCGACATGAGTAGATAGTATACAGATGTATACTATGTGTCAATGGCCGTTCAGTCGGAATCAGTTCCGGGGGCTGGGAGAGGGTGACGGTTGGACGAAGTCACTGACTAGGAATTGCACGCCCCGACGGAATTGTCCCTCTTCGCCAAGCGCCCCCTGGTCCTCGCCGTTCACGATCATCCGGGTACTGCCGCCGTTCGAGGTAGTCACGAGCACCCGTTCGCGCGCGGTGAACGTCTGGGTGGTATTCGGCGTCAACAGCCCGCTGAATGTGTTCTTTCCGTCCACCTGGAGCTCCACGAACGCGCTGTTCGGGCCGACCCGGAGGATGAAGAGGGCGCCGGCAACTTCAGGGGATGAGGTCGGGTTCGGGCCAGGCGACGCCACGGCGACGACCACGGACCGGACTTCCACCCGTTCGCGGCCGTTCGGGTCACGTGCGACGATCTGTAGCGAGTTGGTGCCGGCGGGAAGCGTCACGATCTCGCTGAAGGAGCCGTCCGTGTCGGTAGGGATCGGCTGGTCGTTGATGAAGACCTGTGCGTCCGGCTCGGTCTGCCCGCGGACCTCCACGCGCTCGTCGCCGACCCGGGCGTCCACGGCCGGTGCGGCCACCTCCAGGTCCGGTGGCGAGGCGAATCCCGTGATTTGGGATATCAAATAACCGACCACCGAGAACAGCAGTACGGCGGCGGCGGCATATCCCAATGTCCGCGGCGTGACCGTGATCCGCGGTTGTTCGACCGACCGTTTCGGCAGCGAAAGCTCCGGCGGCTGCCGGCCGGAAATACCCCGTTCCCGCTTATACTGCGTCAGTACTTCATCCTCGGGGAATCCGAGGAACTTGGCGTAGTTTTCCAGGAATCCGCGGACGTAGACTTCCGCCGGCAACTCGTCGTACTTTCCGTTCTCAAGCGCTTTCAGGTATTTGATCGGGATTTTCGTCTCC
>JALYJZ010000072.1 GCA_030775025.1 bacterium | reverse complement strand
GCCCGGACGACCGCCCGGGAACTCGGCTACGACATTGAGGATGCTAATGAACCGCTGGTAGCGTTCATCTGGGAAGTCGCCGAAACGGTACGCGAACAGCCCGGCTTCCGGAAAAGCCTGAGCATGTGACCTGGTAGAAACGCGCTAGTAGCGTGCGTAGTGCGCGAACGCGCGGTTGGCTTCGGCCATCTTGTGCATGTCTTCCTTCTTCTTGAAGGCCGTTCCTTCTTTCTTGGTTGCGGCGATGAACTCGTCCGCCAGGCGCTTGCTCATCGGAGCGCCTTGCTTGGCTCGGGCGGCATCCACCAACCAGCGGACTGCCAATTGCGTCCGGCGCCGGGGCCGCACCTCGGTCGGGATCTGGTACGTCGCACCGCCGACGCGGCGGGCACGGACCTCGACCGGCGGGGAGATCGACTTGATCGCCTCCTCGAATACCTCCAGCGGTTCCTGCTTGGTCTGCTCCTTGATGATGTCGAACGCTTCGTAGACGATCTGCTCGGCCGTCGAACGCTTTCCTTCAAGCATCAGCTTCCCGACGAACCGGGATACGAGCTTGCTGCCGTACTTGGGGTCCGGCTTGGGCTCGCGGATCGTGGCGCTGTTCTTGCGCATTACTCCCCGCCTCCCTTGGCCTGCGGACGCTTCGCGCCGTATTTGCTCCGGCTCTGGGTTCGGTCCTTCACCCCGACCGCGTCGAGGGTCCCGCGCACCACGTGATAACGGACACCCGGCAGATCCTTGACGCGGCCGCCGCGAATCAGGACCAGCGAATGCTCCTGCAGGTTGTGGCCAACGCCCGGAATGTAGGTGGTGACTTCGATCCCGTTGGTCAGCCGCACACGCGCGACCTTCCGGAGCGCCGAGTTCGGCTTGCGCGGCGTCTGGGTCGAGACCTTCACGGCGACCCCCCGCTTCTGCGGCGCGCCCTTCGGCAAGTCAACCGGGCGGTTCTTCAGCGCGTTGAACGTACGCTGGAGCGCCGGCGACTTGCTCTTCTTCTTAGCCGTCTTACGGCCTTTGCGGACGAGTTGGTTGATAGTAGGCATCAGGAATCCAGTTTACACGATTACGCGTCGGAATCGCCTTTCTTGGCCTGCTTCTTCTCGTCCTTCGCGGCTTCGGCCTCGGCTTCGTCGGCTTCCGCGGCAGCCCGGGCGGCTACCAGCTCGGATGAGCTCTCGACCGGCGGGGGCGGCGGTGCGAACGGACGTGGCGCGTCATCCGCGGCGTCGGCCTCGGCCTTGGGGACCTTGGTGTAGAGGTAGTCGGGATCCATGCCGGTGCCGGCGGGAATCAGCTTGCCGATGATCACGTTCTCCTTCAGGCCGCGCAGGTTGTCGGTCTGGGCCGTGGAGGCGGCATCGATCAGGATCCGTGTGGTCTCCTGGAACGAGGCAGCGGACAGGAAGCTGTCGGTGAGCAGCGAGGCGCGCGTGATGCCCAGCACCAGCGGCTCGTACTCGGCCGGCTCCTGCTTCTTCTCCTTGGCCTTGGCATTCGCCTCGTCGAGCCGGTGCTTGCTGACGATCTCGGACGGAATCAGGTTGGTATCGCCACTCTCGACGATCCGGACCTTCGAGAGCATTTCCCGTACCACAATCTCGATGTGCTTGTCATGAATGTACTGCGCCTGCGAGGCGTAGATCTTCTGCACCTCGGAAACGAGGTACTGCCAGGTCGCCTTGCTGCCGCGGACCCGGAGCAGGTCGTGGAGGTTGAGGTTGCCCTCGGTGAGCTTCTCGCCCTTGGTGACCTCCTGGCCGTTCTTCACACGGAACTTGGTGTAACTCGGAAGCGTGTGCTCGACCTCTTCGCCGTCGAACGTGGCGATCACGATGCCGTCCTTGGTGCTCTTTACCGTGCCGTCGACCGGGCTGGTAATCGGGCCCTTGCCCTTTTCCCCCGATTCGGCCAACACGTCGCCCTCCTCGATCTTGCTGCCGGCGCGAACCTTATTCTTGTAGCCGTCCGTGAGCGCGATTTTCTTCTCTCCGGCCTTGCCCCGGCGGATCGCCAGGATCTTCTTGTCGCGGTAATCGGAAAGTTCCACCATGCCGTCGATCTCGGCCAGGATGGCTTCTCCCTTCGGCGGGCGCGCTTCGAAGAGCTCTTCCACCCGGGGCAGACCCTGGGTGATGTCCTCGGATGCCACGCCGCCGGTATGGAAGGTCCGCATGGTAAGTTGCGTTCCCGGTTCGCCGATGGACTGGGCGGCGATCACGCCGACCGCCTCACCGATCCGGACCGGCTCGCTGAGCGCGAGATCCAGGCCGTAACACTGCTGGCAGATGCCCCAGTCGAGCGCGCAGGCGAGCACCGAGCGTACGGCGACTTCTTCCGGCTTGGCCTTCTTGAGCTTCTCCATCGCCGGCTTGTCGATCAGGTCGCCCTTCTTGAGGATGGTCTTGCCACGGATCGTGAGGTCCTTGGCCAGTACGCGGCCGTAAAGGTGGTCTTCGAATTCGCTGACCGAACCCTTGAGTTCGTCCTTCTTGAACAGGATGTACTCCTTGGTCTTACAGTCGTGTTGGATGATTACCGTGTCCTGGGCCACGTCGACCAAACGACGGGTGAGGTACCCGGCGTCGGGGGTCCGGAGACCCTTGTCGGTGAGTCCCTTCCGGGCACCGTGGGTGGAGCTGAAGTATTCGAGCGCCTGCAGGCCTTCCTTGTAGTTCGAGGTGATCGGCCGCTCGATGATCTTGCCGGCCGGGTTGGCCACCAGCCCGACCATGCCAGCCATCTGGTTGATCTGGCTGGAGTCACCGCGGGCGCCGGAGATGACCGTCTGATACACGGGGTTATGCGGATCCTGCGAATCGAGCATCTCCTTCTCGATCTCGCTCATTGAGGCAATCCAGTGCTCGATCACTTTGGTGTAGCGTTCCTGCTCGGTGATCAGGCCCTGTTCGTACTGCTCGGTGATCTGGTCCGCTTCCTTCTGGGTGCGCTCCAGTAATTCGTACTTCTTCTTCGGAATACTGAGGTCGTCGACGGAAATCGTGATGCCGGAATGGGTCGCAAATTCGAATCCGATGTCCTTGATCGCATCCGCCACTTCGGCGGTCGCCTCACGGCCCGACTGCTCGTAGACATCGCCCGTCAGCTGGCGCAGTGCCTTCTTGTGCATCACTTCGTTCCGGAACGGGAAGTCCTTCGGCAGGATGTTGTTGAAGAGGACGCGGCCGACCGAGGTCTCGATCAGGCCCTCCTTCGGCAGGCGCACCCGGACTTTCGCCTGGTAATGCACGTCGCCGTTGTGATAAGCCATGATCGCTTCGTTCCGGTTCG
The DNA here is from genome assembly GCA_030775025.1 of bacterium. Classification (GTDB taxonomy): domain Bacteria; phylum Patescibacteriota; class SICC01; order SICC01; family SICC01; genus JALYJZ01. Next base: position 249 of record JALYJZ010000072.1, on the reverse strand, counting down.
CGAAGACCTTGCCTTCGCCCTTCATGCCCTCGCGGATGTTCGTGAGGTAGAAGCAACCGAGGACGATCTCGTAGCGCGGACCGACGATCACCTCGCCGGACGCCGGCTTGAGCAGGTTGTGCCGCGAGCTCATCAGAAGCCGGGCCTCTTCCTGGGCGGGAATCGAGAGCGGTACGTGGACCGCCATTTGGTCGCCGTCGAAGTCGGCATTGAACGCCGTGCAGACGAGCGGGTGCAGCTGGATGGCCG
>JALYJZ010000071.1 GCA_030775025.1 bacterium | reverse complement strand
ATCCTTGCCTGTGAACTCCGAGTAGATGTTCACGGGATAATATGTCTTGATGAACGCCTCGTCCGTGATCCCCTTCGCCGCCTTCGCCTTGTCGCTCATGAAACCGAGCAGGGTCCGGCCGATGGCCTCCCGCTCCTCGACCGCCTTCCTGATCGCGTCGTCGTATACGCCCGCTTGGTAGAGGTCGCTTTGGTACCGGTATTCGAGCGAAATCCCGAGTTCCCGCACCGCCCCCTCAAACAAACGCTCGAACCGCTTGGCGTAGCTTACGTTCCGGTCCCCCTGCGGGTCCGGCAGCGCCGAGAGGGGTTTTCCAATGTGTTCCTGGAACTTCGCCGGATCGACGCCCGCCGGGACCTTCCGGAACCGGTCGTAGTCGTCCCAGGAGAAGAGTAGCTTCACGCGCTTCCCCCGCCTTTCCAGAGCCCGCCCCACCGCGGTGATCGTCATCACGTCCCGGAAGTTCCCGAAGTGCACCACGCCCGACGGGCTGATGCCCGCCGCGCAGACGTATTCCTTTCGGTCCGGGAACCGTTCGATGACCTCCTCGGCCAGTTGCTCGGCCCAGTGCCGGCTTTCCGCCGGTTTTTCCGCTGGTGTGGTTTTCTTCGGCATGCTTAAGAACGCTATTATCTACAGCTTACCGCGCCGCGCCTGGTTCCTATAGCCTGCCGGCGAGGAGCTAGTCGACCGAGACGATCACGTACGTCGCGTGGCCCCGGGGCGTCTCGACGACCGCTTCGTCGCCCTTCGCCTTGCCGAGCAGCGCTTGGCCGATCGGCGATTCGTTGGAGATCATGCCGCTGGTCGGATCGGCTTCCGCCGCGCCCACGACCGTGTACGTCACGCTCTTGCCTTCGTGCTTGACGGTCACCTTCGAGCCGAGCGACACGTGGCCGTCCCCGCTTCCGCCGGGTTTCACGACCTTGGCGCCTTCCAACAGCTTTTCCAGTTCCACGATCTTCCCCTCGACGAACGCCTGCTCGTTCTTGGCATCCTCGTACTCGGAATTCTCGGAGAGATCGCCATACGCCACGGCTTCCTTGATCCGTTCCAGCACCGCCGGGCGGCGCGTTTCCTTCAGCTCCTTGAGTTCTCCCTTGAGCTTGTCCAGGCCGGCCGTGGTCAGGTATGTGCTTTGGTCAGGCATGCTGTTTCTCTCCTTTACTTGGGTTCGTGGGAGTTAAAAACCCCTCCTCGGGGGACATAATGCTAACACCCCCCGATAGGAGCGTCAATGAATCCTCGTTTCGGCGAGAGCGTAGACGTTTTCGAGCAGGCTCACGACCGTCATCGGGCCGACGCCGCCAGGCACCGGCGTGATCGCCCGTGCCTTCTTCGAGACGCCGGCGAAGTCCACGTCGCCGGAGAGGCGGGTCTTCAACCGGGTCACTCCCACGTCGACGACCACCGCACCCTTTCCGATCATCCGGGCCGTGATCAGGCCGGGCTTGCCCGCTGCGGTGACCACGAGGTCGGCCGTGCGGGTGTGGGCCGAGAGGTCTTTCGTCAGCTTGTCGCAGCTAGTGACGGTCGCGCCGCGGTGGGAGAGGAGCGTGGCGAGCGGCAGGCCGGTGAGGAGGCCCTTGCCCACCACCGTCACATGCATGCCTTTGGGATCGATCCGGTAATCGCCGAGCAATTCCAGGATTCCCTTGGGGGTGGCCGGCAGGATCCCGGGCCGCCCCGTGTACAGCCGACCTAGGTTCTCGGGGGTGAGCCCGTCGGCGTCCTTGGCCGGGTCCACCACGGCGAAGATCTCGATCGGATCGATGCCCCGTGGAAGCGGCAGCTGGACGATGTATCCGGTGATGCCCCGGCTCCGGTTCATCCGCGCGCAAGCCTCGAGCAATTTCCGCTTCGTGGCGCGGGGCCCCAGATCGTCCATAACCACGCGGCATCCGACCGCTTCAGCCCGTTTCCGCTTCTGTTCAATATATGTGTACGTTTCCGGATTGCCGGTCGCGACGATGATTCCTAGGGTGGGCCCGACGCCGCGTCCCGCCTTCCGGGCTAGGCGTTTTAGCCGCCGTTCCGCGGCCGCCGTACCATCCAGGATCACCGGTCCGCGGGCCATCTTATTCCTCCTCCGGGTTCGGCGACGGCGATGCGGCCCGCACGTCGAAGTACGATTCGAAGATCCGTTTGGCGGCCGGTACCGCCACGTCGGAGCCTTCGCCGCCACCTTCGATCATCACTGTCAGGACGATCCGTGGGTCGTCGCAGGGCGCGTAGGCGGTGAACCAGGCGTGGGCGCTGGTCTCGTTCGCGAACTCGGCGGAACCGGTCTTGCCGCAGATGTCGACCGGGAGGGTGTTCAGCTCCTGCCCGGTACCGTTCTCGACGACCTCCCGCATCCCCTGCTGGACGGTCTCGATCACGGCACGGTCGACTTTCAGATTGACCAGCGGCTCGGATTTGAACGGCGTCTTTTCCTTCTTGTTCTCCGAGTTCACGTACGCCTTCACCAAGTGCGGCTTGTAAGCGATGCCGTTCCCGGCGATTGCCGAAGTGTAGGTAGCCACCTGGAGCGGCGTGGTCAGGATGAATCCCTGTCCGATGCCCATGTGGTAGGTGTTTCCGATGAACCAGTCCTCGCCGAACGTCGCCTTCTTGTACGACTGCGACGGGACCAGGCCGTCCTGTTCATCTGGCAGGTCGATTCCGGTCGGGGTGCCGATGCCGAACTGGCGCATGTAATCGCCGAGCTTGTCCTCGCCGAGGCCCTCGATGTCATCATGGCCGCCGGAAACCTTATAGAAATAGACGTCGGAGCTGACGGCCAGCGCCCGGACCGCATTCACGCTGCCGTGGCCGTCCTCCTTCCAGTCGGGGAATTCGTATCCTTCGATCTCCAACGCCGGCGGCGAACTCAGGTAATCGTTCGGCCCGACCACGCCCTCCGCCAGGGCCCCCGTGGCCGTCACGATCTTGAACGTCGAGCCGGGAGGATACTCGCCGGAAACCGGCCGGTTGAAGAGCGGCTTGGTGGGGTCCTCCGCCAGCTCGCGGTACTTCTCTTCCCCGATCCCCCCGACGAAGTCGTTGTTGTCGAAGGACGGCAGCGAGACCATCCCGAGGATCGTGCCGGTCTTGGGGTCGAGCGCTACCGCGGAACCGCCGGTCGCCTGCCGCCGCGAGCTGCTGATGCCGTTCTCGACCGCGTCATGCATGGCTTTCTGGAGCTTCGGATCGATGCCGAGCTGCGCGCTCTGGCCCGGCTTCGGTTCCGTGGACTGAAGTTCTTTGAGGATCTCGCCCTGGGCGTTCACTTCGAGCCGGCGTTGGCCGGGCGTTCCGGCGAGCTTGTCCTGGTAAACTCGCTCCAGGCCGGTCTTGCCGACGTAATCGTTCTGGCGGAGCTCCGGGTTTTCTTCCAGGTCCTCCGCCGAGACCTTACCGACGTAGCCGAGCAGGTGCGCGTAGAGTTCCGGGTCGGCGTACTCCCGCCGCGGATTGTTCTGGACGGTCACCCCGGCGAGGTCCTGGGCGCGCATCCTGAGGAGAACGGAGCTTTCCCGGTCCAGGCCGTCGGCGATCAGGACGGCTTGGCCGTGCTGGAG
>JALYJZ010000070.1 GCA_030775025.1 bacterium | reverse complement strand
GTACAGTAATGGGTACGTGTCGTTACTCCTAACGTCGATGGATGGAATGGGTACTACGCCGCGACGGGTCGCGGTCGCGGAGGGGTGACCTTGATGCGGCCGCGCCGTATGACCGGCTGCTCCTCTTGATCCTCCGGCCACGGACGACAGTCCCTGGCCTTGATGCGCCGATAGCGCGGCGGACGGGAAAGCGCTTGCGCGCATTGACGCTCCCATCCCTCGTTCCTGCGTATCGCACCGACGGGCACCAGGAACCTGGTACGTCCTTTCGGAGCTCCCGTCTTGGGAACGAAATCCACGTACATCTTCCCGTCCCCCTTCCGGAGATATCTCCGGAGCGTCAGGAAGTAACGCGGATACTTCTCATGGGCCTTCAGCACATAGAAGTGCTTCTTGCCGTGCGCACGCCGCCGCTGCCGTGCGTCCTTGGCGCTCCGGGCCTGGTCGTTCCAATACACCGCCTTGCGCAGCAGCTCGGCCAGCTCCTCCGGAATCTCCGGATGCCAGCCGATGACGGCAGTCCCGTTCACGAACGCTGGATCACTCAATGGTGGTCCCTTCAGGTAGAGGTTGCCATTCCTTTTGCCAGTCCTCCCGACTGGCGTCGCCTGGTTTTCGAAAGTACTTAAAAACCGCCCTCAGGCGGTATGGTCGCGCGAAAGAACCCCTTGTCCTTCGCGTCCGTTTTCGACGGTGTTAGCTACCATCCATTCCATCATAGGAGCGGGTACGGGCCTTCCGCAAGCGGACTTACTACTTTACGGGCGGCAAGTCGGCCGTTTCCGCGGTCTTCTCTGCGGATTCCGTAAAAGCCTTAAGCTTCCGCTTGGCCTCCTTCGTGTCGGCCCGCAACGCGCCGGCATGGTCGATCTTCCCCTTGAGCCGTTCATAATCCTTCCCGACCACGTCCACCGTGTTCCGGGCGTTGCCGAGGTGCTTGAAGAGCAGCGCCAGACTGCCGCCGAGCTTGCCTGAGTCCTGCTGGATCGCCCGGAGTTCGGTCAGTACTTCCTTGGCCCGTGCCTCGATCTGTTCCCCTTCGAAACTCTTCAGGACCAGCTGCAGGAACAGGTAAAAGTTGTTCGGCGAGACCAGGATCACGTGCTTGGCCGCGGCGTGATCGTAGAGATCCGTCGTCGAGTAGATCTCGTGGAACACCGCCTCGCCGGGCACGTACATGAACGCGTAGTCCACCGTGTCCTCGCCGGGCAGGATGTACTTCTTGGAGATATCGTCGATGTGTTTCCGGACCTGCTTATGGAATTCCTTGAGCACGGGCTCGCGCTCATTTTCCGGAAACTTCTGGGCCGCCAAGTACTTTTCCAAAGGAAACTTCGAGTCGATCGGAATCAGCCCGCTCGACGTGAATACCACCGCGTCCACTTTCTCGCCGCTCTTGAAACCGTACTGCAGCTTGAACTTGGCCTTCGGCAAGCACTCGGAAAGGATGTCCCTCATCAGCGATTCGCCGACGGTGCCGCGCATCTTCGGCGACCGGAACACCTCCCGCATCTCCTCGATCGACTGCCCCATCTTCTGGATCCGGCCGACCTCCTGGTTCAGCGACGCGATCACCTTGGCGGCGTTATCGAGCCGTTCGCCGATCTGCCGAGTCGCTTCCTGTGAACTCCGGCTGGCGTGCCGCTGGTCCTCCTTGAAGTCCTTGAGCCACTCCAAAAGCGCGGTCTGTTCGCCCTGGTCCGTCCGTTCCCGGCGCTGCCGGAGCAACTCGTAGTAGACGGCGACGATCCCCACGACGATCGCGACGGCGACGGTGACTAAGATGGCAGTAGTCATATGTATACTATACGGTTATGCATGGCTTCGTGCCACCCCTCCGCCCCAGCCTACAACAGGTCGTCCGGCGATGAGATGACCCGCGGCTCGGTGATGTCGTAGACCACATCCTTGCGCTCCAGCACGACCCGCCAGCCGGCCTCCTGGGCCTTCTCGAGCAGCTTCCGGTTGGGGTTGAAAGCGATCGGATGCTCCACCAGTTCAAGGAAGCCGACGTCGCTTTCCGTATCCCCCACCCCGAAGGAATCGTCGAGCGTGAACTCGCCGTGCTCGGATAGAAAGTAACGGACCACCGCGGCCTTGTCGTAGTACGGCTGCAGGCCCACCGGCTTCCCGGTGAAGCGGCCCCCTTTCACCTCCTGCCGGGAGCCGTAGATATAGTCGAACTTAAGGAACCGGTTGTAGAGCTTGAGCGCCGGCATTAGCATGCCGGAGACCGCGACGAGCGCGTACCCGCGGGTGCGGAGTTTCTCCAGTAGGTCATGGGTGAACCGGTACTGCCGGTCCTTGAGCCGCCCGATCACCCCTTCGGCGAGTGTCGCGAATTCCTGTTCCGAGACTCCCGTCAGGTCGTGCTCGATCAGGCGGACGAGCTTGTCGTTGTACTGCTCGAAGCTGCCCTGCCGGTCCTTCCAGGCGTTCTGGGCGGCGACCAGATCGCCGTAGGTCGATTCCGGCAGCATGTCGACCGAGATCATATGGTTGACGATCTCCATCATCACCGCCGAACGGAACAGCGTGCCGTCGATGTCGAAGATCGCGAGCGGGCGTTTGTCGTGGGTATGTGTCGTCGGCATGGCGTTTGTCAGAATTCCGTGCGGTGTTTCGGTCGATGGCCCGGACAATCGGCGAACGGACTGCACTCATGCATGGTCCGCGACGGGAGGAACTCGCCCTTCCGGATTGCCGCCGCCGTCTCGATGATCTTCTCACGCATCGCGGAAAGCTGCCGGGCCGTAGGGGTGGCCACGGCCGACACGCCGGTCTCCACGAAGTTCAGGACGATCTGCTCCGGCGGATCGCCGTGCTCCTCCTGATACGCCAGCGCGTAGATCTGGAGCTGTTTGGCCAGGGCGCTCTGCTTGATCTTCCGCTCGGCCTCCGCGGCGGTGCGCACCGATTCTCTGGTCTTATAGTCGACAATCGTCGGCCTGCCGTGATGGATGTCGATGCGGTCGAGGCGGCCGGTCACCACGCAGCCGGGCAGCGCCATCTTGAATGGATGCTCCACTTTGGTCGGCGCCTCCCGCTTCGCTTCTTCGGCGAAGAATCGCTTGATGGCGGACGCACCCTTGGTGAGCGCCCGCTCCCGTTGTCCTGGCCGTTCTTGGGGCAACGTCTCGACGCCCCGCGTGAACCAGTCGAGGCTTTCCTTGAGGCTCGGTTTCCGTCCTTCCAGCTTGGCGCGGTTGATGCGTTCGATCACGCGGTGGACCAGGTTGCCGTATTCCGGCGCGAACGCGCGCTCTTCGGGGAACTTCGCCACGTGCATCCAGTAGTACTTGAGCGGGCACTCCCAGTAATCGCGCAGTCGCGAATAGGACAGCCGGAGGACTTCGTCGTTGGCGACGGGGCTGCTGATCGCGGTCACCGGCGTGGACTGGGTCAGCGCCCGCCACGGGTCCTTGGGTGCGTCCGGGAGCGTCGTCGCGATATCGTCACCGAGCGCTTCGGTGACGAACGGGCTGGTCCGCCACGCCTTCGTGGACTGGTAGTCGCTGGACGCGGTCAGGTAGCAGAACCGCTTCGCCCGGGTGATCGCCACGTAACAGAGCCGGCGCTCTTCGCGCTCATGGGACGCGCTGTCCGCCTCCCGTCCGATCACCGGGTCGATCGCAAGCTGATCGCTCCGCCGG
>JALYJZ010000069.1 GCA_030775025.1 bacterium | reverse complement strand
CGTCAGTCCTGCCGGCCGGATTCTCAGAATTCACGGCGTGCCGACTCACATTCGGTTGACGGTACCAACGACCTGCCGTACGATGATTCGTCACTATGGCAGCCAAACGATCATCCAGCCCCGATACGCTCGTCGCCTCTGGTGAAGCTGAAGGCACGCAGCTGTCTGCCGCTGAAATCCTGGACGCGCGCAGGACGGCCCATCTCGAAGAGCTGGACTTTATCCAGTACGCGCAGGGGCTGGTGCGCCAAGAGGCACCTCTCGGTAATTACTTCGCATCGATCTTAGAGCAAGGCCCCGCCGAACCCGGCACCATAGCCGAGCGTGACGCTCGCTACGTGGAAGCGGTGGTCAGGAAGTACCGGGGAGACAAAGTCAGCTTCGCCATTGCTCGAGAGCAGGGAGAACTGTCACGGCACATCCGGCACGTGGCGGTAGAATCCGGGGCGATGATCCCGCCTTCCTTGGCAGAAGAAAGTCTCTCGGAGAGGGCGTCCGAGGTGCTTTCACAGGCCGGGGCGGCTGCCGTGTCGAGGGAGACACGCGAAGGCCTCGTCGCGGCTCTAGACGCCGAGATCCAGAGCGAGCTGGACGTACCCCCTTTCTAGCGGTCAGTGCCTAAAACTCCCGTCGGCCGTCGAGGGCGCGGGAGAGCGTCAGCTCGTCGGCGTACTCAAGGTCACCACCCATCGGCAGGCCCGAGGCCAGCCGGGTGACCGTCGGTACCAGCGGCTTGATCAGCTTCTGGATGTAGAGCGCCGTGGCCTCGCCCTCCAGGTTCGGATTGGTGGCAATGATCACTTCCTCGACCTGCGCGTCCTTGAGCCGTTCGACCAGCTCGGCGACCTTGAGCTGCTCAGGGCCGATGCCCTCGATCGGCGCGATCGCACCATGCAGTACGTGATAGCGGCCCTTGAAGCGGCCAGCGCGCTCGAGGGCCACGATATCGAGCGGATCCTCGACCACGCAGATGGAGTGGTCGTCCCGGCCGGCGCTGATACAGACCGCGCACTGCTCCGACTCCGCGAAGTTGAAGCAGGTCCGGCAGTGCTGGAGATTGTCCTTGAGCGTCAGGAGCGACTCACCGAGCCCTTCCACGTCCTGCTGCGGCGCCTTGATCAGGTAGAACGCGAGCCGGCTGGCCGACTTCGGTCCGATGCCGGGAAGCTTCTCGAGCTCGGCGATCAGGCGCTCGACGCTGGTCGGGATAATCTGCATGAGTGTATCGTACCGGCCGCCGGACAGTACGGAAAACAAGCAACAAAAAAGCGGGCTCTCAAACTGGGGGTGATTAGTTTGAGAGCCCGCGGCGGGCCAGATCATCGGTGTCTGGTCCCTGAGCGGTCAATCCTGTCGAAGACGAGTCCTGACGGTGCGTCAGGCTACCTGTTGAAGCGCGTCCAGGTAGTCCTCGCTGAGGAAGTGGGGCTCGCGGCGATCAGGCTCGTAGCCCCGCGGGACCAGCTCCTCGTCCTTGAGCAGACCGAGCAGGAGGCCGGCGAAGACGCCGGAAAGCGCCTCGTCGAACCAGGGCTGCAAGCCCGAGATCGCGACGATGATCCGTCCGCCCTCGAACTCGCGGACGATGGAGCCCCAGTACTGGGTGTCCCCTGCCTCGCGCTCCGCGAGCGGAACGTCGACGGTGTCCTCCCCCGTCCGCTGTGAGATCCCGTGCTTGCTTCGGGCGATCCGGTGGAACGGGACTTCCCAGTCCCCGGGGACGCCACCGACCGATTCCTCGTAGCAGTACCTGGCGGTGACGCCGCGGATCTCGACGCTGGCCATCAGGAAGAACGGCCCCCGCTGCTCGAAGCAGCCTTGCTCCTGGAGCGACCTGTGCACCGGCAGCAGCTCCTCAAGGGCCCTTTTCATCAGATCGTTGACCGGTTTGGCCAGGCTCATCCGACAATCCTCTCTGTCGTGTATAGGTACGCGCTCCTCAATAGTGGATATCTCCGCCATCAGGAAGCACCTTTTTATACCTTGATTAAGGCTAAAAGTCAATATCCTATCAAAGAAGTTTCCCTGCTCGAATCGTCGAGATGTCCCCCCGTGCAAATTCCAGGAAAGGAACTTCTTCGACGCCGCCGTTGGTTGCGTGAATGACCCGGTCCGGTCCACTGACGATCCCCACGTGTCCGATTAAAGAGCCTTCCTTCCCAGGAAAACTACGTAGCTGACCCGGCCGGAAAATCACATCGCCTGGTTCAATACATTCAATCGGGATGATTTCCGCGACATCGAATTGATGGCGCGAATATCGCGGGAGCTCGATGCCATGCTGTCTGAAGACCCATTGGATGAAGCTTGAGCAATCAACGACTAACGGAGCCTCTTCCGCGTCGGCACGCAGGCGGAACTCACTACGGGCGACTCGTGAACGAGCGGTCTCGATGATTGGCTCGGAGTGGCTGAATGAGCTGCTCCTACATCCCCGGCAAGCCCATGCCGCCCGTGATGGACTGCATCTTCTGGGCCGCGACCTGCTGCGATTGCTTGATCGCCTGGCTGACCGCGCTCTTCAGGTACTTCTCGAGGTCCTTCTTGCTTCCCGCCTCGAGGAGCGATGGATCGATCGTCACTTCCTCAAGCGTCTGCTCGCCGGTGAACACGACCTTCACCTTGCCTTCGGCCTCCGTCACCTCGATCAGGGTATCGCGGAGTTCTTTCTGGATCTTCTGGGCCTGCTTCCGGAACTCGTTGAGCTCCTTGGCCTGCTTCATCTTGTCGAATGCCATAACGAATCCAGCGTACCGCGTCCGGGCGGCGGCGGCCAGCGACTACTTCCCTTGCTCCGCCACCGGCGCGTACCGGCCGCGCACCAGGTTGAAGCGGATCGCGATCAGGTCGCGGAGCGTCCGCAACGCCGAACGGATCGGCCGGAGTCGCGTGCCCGGGGTGTCGTACCAGTTCACCGGTACTTCCGCGATCCGGTAGCCGTAGTGGCGCGCGATCGTCAGCAGCTCGATGTCGAAGCTGAACCCTTCGCGGGTCATCGCCGCAGCGACCTCCCGGGCGGCAGCACGCCGCAGGAGCTTGAACCCGCACTGCGTGTCGACCACGCCCGGCAGCACGGCGTAACGAATCATCCGGTTTCCCCAGCGGGAGATCCAGACACGGTACCACGGCTCTTGATCCGGATATCGGAACCCGGCAGGTAGCGGCTGCCGACCACGACTTCCGGCGCCTCCGTGCCAGTGGCAGCAGCCAGGAGCTTCTCGACCTCGGAGATGTGCGTGGAGTTGTCGGCGTCCATGAATAGGACGAAGTCACCGGTCGCGGCAAGCAGCCCCTCGCGCACGGCCGCACCCTTGCCGCGATTCCCTTCGAAACCGATCACCTTCGGCGGCATGCCGCGCCCAGGCACGCTCTTGGCGGCCTTGACCGTCCCGTCGCTGGAGCCGTCGTCCACGACGATCAGCTCCGCGGACAGGTCGGAAACCTCAAGGTACTCCGCGATACTCGCGAGCGTGCTCGGCAGGCGCCGGGCCTCGTTATAGGCGGGAATGACGATGGAGAGTTTCATGGTTCCGGTTGGCCCGACGGGCCAGGTGGCCAGGGGTCGAAATAAAAAGCGCCCACGATGTGTTCGTTTGCGCAGGCCTTATCCTAGCGGAGCCGGCGGCCAGTGTGAAGCACCTACGCGGATGGCGCGTCGC
>JALYJZ010000068.1 GCA_030775025.1 bacterium | reverse complement strand
CCCGATCATTAGAAGGGTGCGCCGGGGAAAGCAACGCCGCCGCGCTAGCGAAGCTGCTTCAGCGATCGCCGTGGCCGGGTCGTCAGCGATGCCCGGCGCAGGCCAGCGCTTCCAGCGGCGGCAGACCGAATCCTTCGTGACGGGAAAGCAACGTCACCGCCAACGCGCCGCCGTACAGTCCGGCCTTGTCCTGTTCCGGCACGTAGCCGAGCACCATGGCACCGGCGCGGCGTGCCCGTTCCGCGGCGTGCCCCGTCCCAGGCCCGACCAAGACCAGTTCCGCCGCGAGTCCCTGGGTGCGGGCGCGGGCATAGCCGTCCAGCAGCAACGGCAGGTTCTTGCGCGGTTCATAGGCGCCGACGTATAGGAAGTACGCTCGGGGCAGCCTGTATTTCCGTCGGATACGGTCGATTTCCCGCGCAGGCGGGGGCCGGTATGCCGCGTCTATGCCGGGAGGTGCGACCGTGATCCGTTTCCGTTGGGTGCCATACGTTCGCACGACTTCCCGTTCGGTCTGATCGGATACGGCGAGAACGCGGGACGCCTTCCCGACCAAGCTCCTCGGGCCGACGGCCGCGTGCCAGAACCGCTCGCGCGGGGAATAGAACTGCGGATACGTCTCGAACGAAAGGTCATGCACGGTCAGGACCAGCGGCACGCCGCCGAGACGCGGCAGGAACCCCAGGTTCGGCATGAAGAGCGCATCCACGTCGCCGGCCAGCGAGCGCAGGCTCGGCATGCCGGTCGCCACGAACGACGCATTGAGGAACTTATTAGGCAGTCGCCGATGTCGGACGGTGACGTTCCGGCGCCGAAGTGACCGGGACGGGCGCCACGCCCGGCGACCCATCTGGAGAAGCACCCATTCGTCTTCCGGGTACCGCCGGGCCAATTCCCCGAGCAGCGATTCGGCGTAGTGGCTTACTCCCCGGCCGGTCGGTGCGGCGAGGCTCCGTGCATCAACCGCGATCCGCATGGCGCGTAAATCGATCATACGCCTCGCCCACATGGCTGCGGACCTGTCGTTCGAACCGCGGGACCGCGAACACCCGGGCCCGGGCGACCATGTCCTGGCGGGAGAAAGCATTCCGGTCGAACGATCGCATCGCCGTCGCCACCGCCGCGGGCGTCTGGGCGGTGAAGAACCGTCCGGTCCGGGGCGTGAGAATTTCCGTCGCACCGCCCTTGCGATACGCGATCACCGGCGTACCCGAAGCCAACGCCTCCACCGCGGTAATCCCGAAGTCCTCGTCCTGCGGATTGACCAGGGCCGTCGCTTCGGCGAAGAGCATACGGCGCCGGGCATCGGAAACCCGCCCGGTGAACCGGACCTTCTCACCCGCGAGCCGCTCCAGCCGGGGACGGTCCGTACCCTCGCCCATCACGACGAGCGGAACCCCTAGCCGGCTCCCCGCCTCGATGACGATGTCGTTACGCTTGTATGGCTCCAGCCGTCCGGCCACGAGAAAATATCCCCCTTGCCGCGACGAGGGTTTGAATTTGGCGATGTCCACCGGCGGATGGATGACCGCAGACGGGCGGCCGTAGTACCGGCGGATGCGCTGTCGGACATACGTCGAATTAGCGATGAAGTCGTCGACGCCGCCGGCGGCCCGGAGGTCGCGCCGACGGAATCCGGCGATCATCCTCCGGAACGTCGCCTTAAGCGGCGGCGGATAACCGGTTTCCGTGATGTAGCGTTCAGCGTCGCTCCAGATGTAGCGGATCGGTGTGTGGCAGTAGCAGACGTGAAGCGTGTGCGGGCCGGTGCGTACGGACTTCGCCCAGCCGGATGCCGAAGACAGCACGATATCGTATTCCGAAAGGTCGAAGCGGCGGAACGCCGCATCCAGCCAGCGGAGCGACCATTTGTATCGGCGGCGCGCCAGCGGGAGGCCGTCCAGGAAGCTCGTCCGGATATCCCTGCCTGCGAAGTCCTTCCCCATCCTGACGGGATCGAAGAAGGCCGTGTAAACCGGCGCGTGCGGCCACATCTTCATGAATACGCGCAGCACCTGCTCGGCCCCGCCGTCTTGCACGAGATGGTCGTGCACCAGGGCGACCCGGAGGTTCCGGGCCCTGCTCAGTATGCCCCCTTGCGGCTCAGGACGACCTTCACGGTCTTGAGGAGGATCGTCAGGTCGAGCAGAAGCGACCAGTGCTGGATGTAGTAGAGGTCCAGCCGGATCCACTCGTCGAATCCGACGTCGCTCCGGCCCGAGACCTGCCACGGCCCGGTGATGCCCGGCTTGATCGTCAGGCGGCGTCGCTGCTCACGGGTGTACTGCCGCACTTCCGAAGGAATCGGCGGCCGCGGTCCCACCAGGCTCATGTCGCCCTTCAGCACGTTAATGATCTGCGGCAACTCATCCAGGCTGGTCTTCCGGAGGAACCGGCCCACCCGCGTCACCCGCGGGTCGTCCTTCATCTTGAAGACGGGACCGCTGACCTCATTGTAGCGACGGAGCTTGGGGAGCTGTTTCTCGGCGTCCCGCACCATCCCACGGAACTTGTAGTACGTGAAGGGCTTTCCCGCCCGACCGACCCGGATCTGCTTGAAGATCACCGGCCCGCGCGAGTCGAGCTTGATCGCCGCGGCAATGAAGGGCAGCAGCAGGAGAAAGAACGGAAGCACCAGGAGGCCGACGGCAAGGTCGAGCGTCCGCTTGGCGATCCGGCCCCAGCCTTCGAGCGGCGTCCGGAGCAGCGTCATCACCGGGATCCCGCCGATCGCCGCCACGCCGACCCGGCCGGTAGCCAACTCCGGCGTGCTCGGTACGAACCGGAAATCCACGTGGACATCTTCGGTCGCATGGAGCAGCGAGAGCTTCTGTCCATCCGGCAGGTCCGGATCGGCGTCAATCAGCTCGTCGGGACGGTACCGTTTGAGGATCTTCGGCAGGTCCTCCTGGCGCCCCAGAACGTCCTTGCCGCGCGCCGGGCGGCGAGTCGCGACGAAGCCGAGAATCCGGTATCCCCGGCTACCGGCCGCGAGCTCGCGGGCCAGGGTCCGGGCAGTCGACCCGGTACCGACGATCACGGCCCGGCGGACGCCGATCCCATACCGGAAGAGGTACTGCTGGAGCAGCCGGACGGCCGCCCGGACCAAGGTCACCAGCAGGACGCTCGCCACGAAGCCGAACAGGATTACGAACCGGGAGAAGAAATCCACGCGGAGGAAGAAGATCAGTGCCACGACCGCCAGCGTGCCGATCGTCGACCCTGCCAGGATCCGGGCGAACTCGCTGAGCCCCCGACGGGTGCTCTGCTGTCGGTACATCTTCAGTAATGCGAAAATTACCAACCAGACGGCGGTAATGCCGGCCGCGATTACCAAGTAGCGCTCCAGCGGCAGCACGGTCGCCACCGGCAAGGCGCCCGACTCCACGCGGACGTAGTACGAGATCAGGAACGCGCCGAAGACCGCGAGTGCATCAAGCGGCACCAGCAACGCGGAGATGGCCAGTTCCGAACGTTTCATTTCCCTCCTAGCTTACCGCGACCAAGGGTGGCCTGTCCCACACGCTCGAAATCACTAGGAACGCAAAACGCCCCCGTCAGGGAGCGTCTCACGATGTGTCCATGGCCGGCGGACCGATAAGCCGAGTTCTGTCGTGCCCTGCGCCTTGCGGCGCGAAGCAGCGCAGCCATCCATCTAGTCCCGCGATTGCCCGCGGGATCGAGCGGTAACCCGGACCGTGGCGGACGGGCCGTCCTGGTCCTGTTTACCTTGCAC
>JALYJZ010000067.1 GCA_030775025.1 bacterium | reverse complement strand
GATGGCTCGTCCGACGGACGGCCTTGAGTTGTTCGGAGAGGGATTTGTCGCTTTTAAGTTCGCGTTTCTTGAATTGCGGCATACACTCCTAGGATATAGCATTCAGGAAAAGAGAAAGCGCCCGGGAATATCGGTAGTGAATTGAATCACAGTGATATCCACCGGGCGCACGTCATGAGTCAGGATCAGGAGTCAGGATGAATCTCAGCAGGACGATCATCGAGAGAAGCAATACGACCAAGACGGCTGCACTGATCCAAAGAACCGTCGGGAAGAACTTGTCGGGCTTGATTATCCACTCGGTAATCGCCGACCCGATGGCACCCCCTACGATTATGGCCAGTAGCCAGTTCCCGTCGCCGTCAAAGAGCACCGAAAGAAACCAGAGGATGGTCACTCCGGCGGCAATTAGCCCCAAGGTCTCCCACATCGGCAAATCCTTTCTGTCGAAGGTTCGTTCGTTAGCAAGAACTAACAGGCAATCTTACTCCGGATCTTCGGAATCCACCAACACCTGCCGCGGCTTCGCGCCTTCGCCCGGGCCGATCACGCCGTTCTCCTCGAGCGCGTCGATCAGGCGCGCGGCGCGGCCGTACCCAATCCGCAACCGTCGCTGCAAATACGACGTTGAAGCCTTCTTGGCCCGGATCACCTCGGCCTTGGCTTCTTCATACATCGGGTCATCCGAACCCTCGCCGTCCCCGCCGCCTTCGGCACCCGTAGCCGGGCGCTCCGTCACCGATTCCTCATAAACCGGCTTCCCCTTGCCCTTCAGGAAGTCGGTCAGCTGGTTCGCTTCGCGGGTCTCCACATAGGCTCCCTGCACACGAATCGGCAGCGGCGTACTCGCCGTCATCATCAACGAATCGCCCTTACCGAGCAGCTTCTCCGCGCCACTGGAATCCAGGATCACCCGTGAATCCACCAGCGAACTCACCGCGAACGCGATCCGGCTCGGGAAGTTCGCCTTGATCACGCCGGTGATCACGTTCGTGCTCGGGCGCTGCGTCGCGATGATCAGGTGGATGCCGGTCGCCCGTGCCAACTGCGCGATCCGCGTCACCGTACCCTCCACCGCTTTGCCAGACACCTGCATGAGGTCGGCCAGCTCGTCGATCACCACCACCAGATACGGCATCTCGTCCTTCTTGTGCGCCTTGTTGTATTCGATGATGTTCCGCGCCCCCGCTTCCTGGAATACCTGGTAGCGGCGCTCCATTTCGGATACCACCCACTTCAGCGCGTTGACCACCTTTGGCGGGTCCACGACCACCGGCGCGAGTAAGTGGGGAATGTCGTTGTAGTTCGTGAGTTCCACGCGCTTGGGATCGATAAGCAGCAGCCGGAGGTGTTTCGGCGAGTGCGTGAACAACAGGCTCATCAGGATCGCGTTGATCGCGACCGACTTACCTGCGCCGGTCTGGCCAGCGATCAGGAGGTGGGGCATTGCCGAGAGGTCGGTCACCACCGGCTGGCCGGAAACGTCGAGGCCGAGCGCCAATGGTAGCGCGCCGCCTTTCTTGAAATGGTTCGTCTCGAAGAGCTGGCGAAGTCGAACGATCGCCGCCTTCTGGTTCGGCACTTCCACGCCGACGGACGACTTGCCGGGAATCGGAGCCTGGATTCGGATCGGGTGCGCGGCCAGCGCCAGGGCCAGGTCGTTGGTACGCTGGGTGATCTCCGTGACCTTCACACCGGGCGCCGGGCGCAGCTCGAACTGGGTGACGGTCGGGCCGACCCGCGCCCCTTCCACCTTCGCCTCGACGTTGAAGTTCGCGAGCGTCTGCTCGATGATCGTCGCCATGTGCCGGGTATCACCGGCATCGGCTTCCGAGGTGTCGTCCGAGAGCAGGGAGAGCGGCGGCGGCTCCCAGGCCGTGTCCACGACCCGCGGGGTGAAGTCGGCCGCCGGAGCGGGGTCGCCGGCCGAGCGCGGCTTCGGCGGCGGGGCGCCGGAAGCCCGGACCGGTTCACGGCGCGGCGGCGGGGCGGGACGCTCGGGAATCACCGAATCGTCGGTGGGGCGGCGGTTGGTCATCACCAGGAGGCCGACCACGAATAAGGCGGCGAAGACGATGAACGACACCACGCCGCCGACGGCATACGCCGCGGTCGCGGTCAGGGCATAGCCCAGCAATCCGCCAAATTCCCCGCGCAACGCAACCTCGAGTTCATCCACCTTCACGAAGAGGTGCAGCAGCGCGGCCAGCGTGGTGATTGCGATCACAAATCCGATCACGAGGTGCCGGGGAAGCGACTCATGCCGATAGAGCCGATAGCCGGCGTACGCCGCAGCGGGCGGTAACAGCCAGACCGAGATTCCGATCGCCTGCGTGCCCCAGAGCGCCAGCGCCGAACCGGCCGGTCCGCCCAGTCCGACCAGGGCGGAAATCAGCACCGCCGCGAATGCCAGCAGCAGCACGCCGGTCACCCGCCGGGCGGTTTCCGGCTCAAGGAGCGGCTGCTTCGGTTCCGGCTTCGTCCGCCGCGATCGCGAACGGGCCGGCTTCCTGCTTCGTGTGCGTTTTGCGGTCTTTCGTGCCATGGGAGTTCCTTACCATGGTAGCCGAAAGCGCCGCGATGGCCGAACGGATCAGCGATCCCAAGGAAGCCGTCTGATGCCCTTGGGCCGGTCGCGGACGCCCGGGGTCGGCTGTGAAGCCCATGGGCGCCCCTCGTACCCCGTGAAGCCGGGGATCTTAGCAGCGAGCCGTGCGGCTTCACTGGGTTTATAGAAACCGCCCGCCGCCGCCCAGGCCGCGATCCGATCCGGCTCTTCCCGGAGTGCCAGGAGGTCTTCTTCCCGAATCAGTCCCGGGGAGCCAGGCCGGAACTTTACCAACTCCTTGCCGGTGGGATCAGGCTCCTGCGAACTCCGATGTACGGGAATCCCGCGGGACTTGCTGCGCGGACGCACGACCACGATTCCGTACTCCGAGTGCTCCTCGACGGTCCCCCAGCCCAGCTCGTACTGGCCATGCCGCATCGCGTAGACAATGACCTCGGTACCCTTGGGGAAATCATCCAGACTCCGTGCCGTCGGCAGGAACCGTTCTTCGGGTCGGCGCTCCGGTTCGGGCGACGAATATTCACTGGCACGTTCGATAGCCATAGCTACCCATTCTAGTAGGTGGGGTACGTCCGTAACAAGCCGTGAGGCTTAGTAATCGTCCGCGGAGAACGGGTGCCGGGCGCGGAGAATCAGCAATCGTGCTTCCGGCAGCTTCAGCGCGAAGGCAAGCATGAGGTATACACTGGCGCCGACCAACGTGGCCAGCGTGGCCTGGACGAGGAAGAAGACGACGGTCTGGGTGCCTTGGATGTCCTCGATCAAGTAAGCCACCCCGTAGAGCGTGCCGTAGATCGCCGCGCCGGCCGCGAGCGAACAGAGCACGATCCGGGTGATCGCGGACAGCATCGCACGGTCCTCGATCGCGGGGATCTTGCCGGAAAGGAAGAAGAACAGCAGCGCCAGCTGGATGATCGATGCGAACGAGAAGGCGACCGCGAGACCGACCACGCCGAGCTGGGAAGCCAACGGGAACGCCAGAGATACGTTCACGAGCATCGAGATACCGGCGATCACCACCGGCGTCTTGGTGTTCCGGATTGCGTAGAACGCCGTTGAGCGCAGCGGAATCAGCGCCTGGGCGAACAGGCTCACGGCCAAGATGCCCAGAATGCTGGTCACGAACCGCGTGTCCTCGAAATCGAAGTTGCCGGCGCCGTAGACCAGGCGGACGATCTGGGCGCGGA
>JALYJZ010000066.1 GCA_030775025.1 bacterium | reverse complement strand
CTGCTCCACCACGTACGGATCTTTCCATCCTTCTCCAAACACATGGCGGTTATGATCCACTCCCCTGGCAACCACCATGACCGGCTCACCGACGTGGGCAGCCACCCGTTCCTCCAATGAGCGGAACAGCTCTACTGCCTCAGGATTATGTCCATAGTTCCTTCGGATCACGTGGTCGATCAAGCGATCTCCGGTACTTTCCCCGGCCGTGACGCGTTCGTGTAGCTCCCTGTTCAGTTCCCGAACTTTCGCCTGGGTTCCTTCCCGTTCGGCTTGGGCGGCTTCGTCGCTTGCTCGCGCCGTCTCAATCTCGCTTAAGTCGATGGGGTCGCTCATGGAAATTCCTCTTACTAGTAACGAGATAGTGTAACAAGAAAGGAAACGTTTTTACACCGCTGTGCTGGGAGAGGGATTCGAACCCCCGAAGGCATAAAGCCAGCAGATTTACAGTCTGCCCCGTTTGACCGCTTCGGTATCCCAGCAGGGTCGGATTGTTAATCAAGCCTGGAGCCGAGACCGGGATTCGAACCCGGGACCTCATCCTTACCATGGATGCGCTCTGCCGACTGAGCTATCTCGGCACTAGTCCCATAGTAATCGAAACTGACCGCCCCGGTCAGCCGCCTCCATCATAGCGGGATTCCGCGCTACTTCTTCAGGACCTTGTTGAACTGGGTCCGGCCCTTCTTGTCGGTGAGCATCCGCTCCACCTCCGCCAGCCGGTTGAGCACGAAGAAATTCCGCGGGTCGAGCTTCTTGGCCGCCTCGAACGCTTCCTTGGCATCGTCGAGCTGGCCGAGCTGCTGGTACACCTGCCCGATCCGGGTCATGTACTTGATGTTCTTCGGCTGCTGAACGAGGATCTTCAGGCACGCTTCTTCGCAGCGTTCGTATTCGCGGTCCCGCCAGGCCTGGTCGGCTTCGGCGGAGAGCTGCTCGAAGTTGTCCGGCGTGCTCCGCGTGCCGTCGTGATAGGCCGGCTGCGACGGCCGGGCCGGCATGCTGGTCACCCGCTCGCCCGGCGCCCGGGTGATGGAACGGACCTGCGGGGCTTCCCGGCGCGGTTCAGGGTCGGTTTGCGGTGCCGGCCCAGGCTCCGGTTCCGCTGCGGATTCTTCCTTGGTGACAGGTTCGGGCCGGTCCGCCTCCGCCGCGGATTCCGCCGTATCGGCGGCGGGCCGCGCCGGCCGCTCCTCCGACTTGTCCTTCGACTTCGACTTGGATTCCTGCACCTCCGGCTCGGCCGTGATCGGCTTCTTCCGGAGCAGTCCGCCGGCGATCTCCGTCACCTTGTGGACCGTCCGGTCCGCGACCTGTCCGGCCTGACGGGCATGTTCACGCACTGCCTCGGTCGTACGCTCCACCGGCGAACCTTCCGGCTCGGCCGTCTCGGCCTGGGGTACATCCACGTTGTCCACGCCGAATATCAGCGCTTCCACGTCCGGCCAACGACGCGAGGCATACACGATGCCGGCGACGAGGGCGAGAAGGACGAGTGCGGTTAGCATGGTTTAGCCTAGGTTGAGCAGTAGATGCTCAATAAGTAGCTGAGTGTTGGGATTGTAGCGAAGATTTCGCCGCGCGGCAAATAGCCTGACCAATCCGGCGCTCCGCTGCGAAGCAGAAAGTTGTTCAGTGAGCTTCCGGCCGGCCGGTGTGGTGTCCTCCCGCAGCGAAGAACGGAAGATGCCGATCCAAGTATCGAGCGTCTCGCGGAGCACGTCGCGGTCCTCGGCCAGGGCCTTGGCGCTGGCCAGGCGACCGGGAATGGAGGCCCCAAGCACCTCGAACAACGCCGCCTCCTGTGCCACCACTGCTTCCGAAGCCGCCGGGTCCGTCAGCAAGCGGATCGCCTTGCCCGGGCGGTGCTCCGCGCGGGCCGCAAACAGCTCGGCTTCCGGTGCGTCATGCTCCGCCAGCGCGGCGGCCAGCGTTTCGGTCGCGACGGGGCCGAGCGCGATCCGCTGGCACCGCGAGACCGTCGTGGGAAGCAAGCTCGCGGGAGACGTAGCCGTCAGCACCAGCACGGCACGGGACGGCGGCTCCTCGAGCACCTTAAGGAGCGCGTTCTGGGCAGGAATCCCGAGCCGGCCGGCTTCTGGGATGATGCCGATCTGGTACCGCCCGGTATGCGGACGGAGTTCCAACCTGTGGACCAGCTCGCGCACCTGTTCGATACCGACCGGCCCCTCCGGAGGCAGTTCGTGGAAATCGGGGTGGTTACCGGCGGAAAGCAGTTGGCACGAGGCGCACGTACCGCAGGCGGCCAACCCATCGCCCTTCGGAACGTCTCCCGTGCACAGCAGCGCCGCGCCGAACCGCTCCGCGAGCGTCCGCTTGCCGACCGCGGCCGGCCCGGTGACCAGATACGCATGGTTCCCTGCCCCAGAGGCCCGCTTCTGAAGCCGGGCGACCGCGGCGTCGTTCCCGATAAATGACCGTTCGCGCGTTGCCATCGGCCCCATTGTACCTCAGGTGTTTTTACCGTAACCAAGCTACGTATTACTTGATTCCGGCGACCGGTCATGCTATCATGCTTCTCCGATGATCGAAGTACGCGACCACCAAATCGAATGCGCCAAGTGCGGAAAGACGTTCACCTTCACCGCCGGTGAAGCGAAGTCCTTCAACGAGAAGGGGCTCACGAACATTCCGAAAAAGTGCCCCGCCTGCCGCGCCAAGGATCGCGCCAAGCAGGAACAGAAGGTCCGCGCGACCGTCCAGTGCACCGCATGCGGTGCGGCCTTCGAAGTGCCGTTCGAACCGACCCGGAACGCCGACAGTACTCCGGTCCGCCCGCTGTACTGCATCGAGCACTTCGAGAGCCGTAGCGGCGACCCGGCCCAGGCCTAATCCTGGAGGGCGATCGCGTCACGGACCAACCCGGTCAGCTCCAGAGCGGCCGTTTCCAGATCGTCGTTGATGACTTCCGCGTCGAATTCATGACGCGCCTCGAGTTCGACCACGGCTGTCCGTAGGCGTTTCTCCATTTGTTCCGGCGTATCCGTTCCCCGCTCCCGGAGCCGTTTCGCGAGCTCGGTATCGCTCGGCGGCGAGACAAAGACCAACGTGGCCTCGGGAATGCTCCGGCGCACCTGGCGGGCACCCTGCACTTCGATCTCCAGGACGACGGAATCGCCGTTCTTAAGGTGCCGCTCGACCTCGCTCCGGAGCGTGCCGTACTGGTATCCGGCATACTCGGCATGTTCCACGAAGTCGCCGGCGGCGACCCGCCGGTCGAAGTCTTCTGGCGTGAGGAAGTGGTATTCGATCCCGTCCCGCTCCCCGTCCCGGCGCGGCCGGGTGGTCGCGGACACGGAATACGCGAGACGCGGAATCCGCTCCCGGATAATCCGGATCAGCGTGCCTTTGCCGACGCCGGATGGGCCCGTCACGACGATTAATGCTCCACGCTGGCCTGCGGTTTTGCTCATGTGCTTGGGTTCGATTCCTCTACGTGCTTGTCCAGCTCCCGCAGGAATGCCTTCAAATCATCCGGCAACGGATCATCCACGGTCAAGGAACGCCTCGTCCGCGGGTGCGTGAACCGGAGCTTGGCAGCGTGCAGGAAATGGCGCCCGAGCTCGGGATCCGCCGTGCCGTACACCGCATCACCGACGATCGGGTGCCGCAGTGCTGCCAAGTGGACGCGGATCTGATGGGTCCGGCCGGTTTTTGGCAGCACGCGAAGGGCAGCGAAGCCGTCGAACCGCTCGCTCACTTCGTAATACGTTTGCGACTCGCGCGCCGTCGGATGGTCTTGG
>JALYJZ010000065.1 GCA_030775025.1 bacterium | reverse complement strand
GGACCGTGGAGGTCGGAAAGGACCATAACCTCAAGCTCGCCTGGAAGGTCGACTGGCCGATGCGCTGGCAGCACGAGGGCGTGGCGTTCGAGCCGGCCGGCATCGATCATGCCTCCCCCGGCAGCGGGTTCGATGTCGGGGACTCGATCGTCGGACCGGTATTCGGCGGGGAGCCGCCGGTGCACGCGGCGTACGGCATGGTGGGCCTTCAGGGCGTGGCAGGGAAGATGTCCGGCTCCACCGGGCTCGCCAAGTCGCCGAACGAGCTGCTCGAGGTCTACACCGCGCCGCTTCTCAAGTGGCAGTACCTGAAGCGCCAACCGAAGCAGAACTTCTCGCTGGTGTTCGATACGGAGATCTTCCGACAATACGACGAGTTCGACCGCGAGATCGCGGCGTACGGAGCAGGGGAGTTGGACGGCTCCCGGCGCTTCGCGCTGGAGGCAGCGTTTCCGGAAGGGAAGGTGCTGGATACCAAGGACCGTCCGATCTCGTTCCGCCAGCTCGTGGGGTACGGCCAGATCGTCCAGTGGGACGAGACGAAGCTCGGAGAGCTGCTCCGTTCGCTGGAGCAATCGTACGATCCGGAATCGCTGAAGGCACGGCTGCCGCGGGCGCGGAACTGGCTTGAGAACCACAATCCCGACCAGCTGATCGCCTTACTGGAAAAGCCGAACGCGGAGTATGCGGCGCAGCTTTCGGACGAAGCGAAGCGGCGGATCGCGGCGCTGCGGGAGAAACTCCCGGAGAAGGGCGGGGAATCGATCACGGAACTCGAGAAGCTCGTCTATTCGATTCCCAAGGACCCGAAGGTGTCCGACGAGGAGAACAAGCGCCGCCAGCGGGAATTCTTCAAGGACGTGTACCAGCTATTGATCGGGAAAGACACCGGCCCACGGCTCAGCACGTTCCTGTGGGCGGTTGACCGGGTGAGCATTCGCAAGCTGCTTGCCGCACAGTAAACTGATGGTAATGGACAAAAAGAAGATAGAAACGATAGTTCGCGATTCACTCGCTGCGGTCCCGCATATGTCACTGGGTACCTCGATAAACGACACTCCCTGGGTATGTGAAGTGCATTTCGCATACGACGACAACCTCCGTTTGGTCTATCGTTCAAAGCGGTATCGGCGCCACAGCCAAGAAATCGCAAAAAATCCAAGCGTTTCTGGAAATATCGTCAAACAGCACGACGCGACCGAAAAAGTCCGGGGCGTTTACTTCTCGGGAAAAGCTAGCCTAAGGAAAGATCTCGTACTTGAAGATCCGTTAGTCCAGCGATATCGTGAACGGTTCGAAATCGGACCGGATATCCTCGAGCAGGCAAAGGGACCGGAGGGGCACGCCTTTTATGTCATCGAAGTTGAGAAGTATTTCGTGTTCGACACTCTGGAATCCTCACCCGCCAGAAAATACGAGTTACCATGGAAGCCGAGCCATGATTGATTTGAAAATTATCAAAGACGACCCACAACGGGTCGAAACCGAGCTAAAGAAGCGCGGCATCACGCTTGACGTGAAGAAGCTCGCAAAGCTCGACGAGGCTCGCCGCAAATTCCAGCAGGAATTCGATACGGGTCGGGCCGAGCAGAAGAAGGTGAAGACCGCCGCCGATGGCAAGCAGCTCAAGGAGAAGCTGAAAAAGATCGAGGAGAAGCACAACAAGGTGCAAACGGAATTTGATGAGCTATACCTGCGGCTCCCCAACTTCTCGGCCGACGACGTGCCGACGGGGAAGGATGAATCCGATAACGTGACGGTCAAGGACGTCGGCGACCAGGGCGTCGTCGAGGGTGCCAAGCCGCACTACGAGATTCCCAGCATCAAGCCGCTGATCGACTTCGAACGCGGCGCAAAGGTTTCGGGGAACCGATTCTGGTTCCTGAAGGGCGCGTTGGTCGACCTGGAGTTCGCACTGATTCGATACGCGTTCGATTTTTATACCGAAAAAGGGTTCCAAAAAATGCGCGTGCCGACGATTGTGAAGCACGACGCCATGCAGGGGACCGGGTTTTTCCCAGCCGAGAAACAGGAAATCTACCAGCTCCTACGCGAGCCGACCGCAACAATACTGGTCAACGATGAAAAACCTGATTCGCGCCATGAATCGCCGATCAAACAGTTCCTCTCCGGCACCGCCGAGGTTGCACTCGCCAGCTACCACGCCGACGAAACGCTCGACGAACTCCCCGTCAAATACGCCGGATTCGCCCCCGCCTACCGCCGTGAGGCCGGCAGCTACGGCAAGGACACCAAGGGCATCATGCGCGGCCACGAGTTTGACAAGGTCGAGCTGTTCGTCTTCGCGGACCCAGCCAAATCCTGGGAGATACTCGAGGAACTCCAAAAGGACGCCGAGGCGTTCTGGACTTCACTCGAGGTCCCGTTCCGCGTGGTGAACATCGCCACCGGCGACCTCGGCGCCCCGAACGCCAAGAAGTACGACATCGAGGCCTGGCTGCCCGGCGCGGAGCGCTACATGGAAGTCGCCAGCAACTCCAACGACACCGACTTCCAGGCGCGGCGCCTCAAGATCAAGCACGGCGGCGAGCTGGTCCACACCCTCAACAACACCGCCGTGGCGGTGGGGCGGGCGATCATCGCGATCACCGAGAACAAGCAGGACAAGGATGGTACTGTAGAGATACCGCAGGTATTGCACCAATACCTGCCTTTCAAACGGATAAACCAGGACGGAACCACTTCATGAAACTCCAAATCAAAGCGGTCGGCATGGACATGACGGACTCGGTCCGCACGTACGTGACCGACAAGATCGGCGGCCTGGAGCGGCTGATCGTCGAAGGCCACCGCGAGGCGGCCCTGGCCGACGTGAAGCTGATCTTCAAGCCCAGCGACACCGAGGACACCAAGGACAAGTGCCACGTGACGATCTCCGGCCTCGGCCGGGGCGATACCGTCCACGTCGAGGAAGAGGCGGAGGACATGCACGTGGCGATCGACCGGGTGGCACATACGCTCAAGGAGACCCTGCGCCGCCACGAGGATAAATACCGGGACCACATGCACAAGGACGCGCGCAATCTGAAGGAACAGGCGCAAACCTTCGACCCCGGGGAAAGCGACCAGGCCTGATGGCGCTGGGCTTCCTCAAGCGCTTCACCGGCGGGTCCGGCGAGCTTCGCCGTGCCGAGAAGGCGGTAAAGCAAATCAACGAACTCGCGCCGGAATACGAGAAGCTCAAAGACGCGGAGCTGAAGGCGAAGACCGCCGCGTTCAAGGAACGCCTGGAGAAGGGCGAGACCCTCGACGACCTCCTGCCCGAGGCCTTCGCCACCGTCCGCGAGGCCGCCGCGCGCACCATCAAGGAGCGACACTTCGACGTGCAGTTGATGGGCGGCTACGTCCTCCACCAGGG
This sequence comes from bacterium, assembly GCA_030775025.1. Lineage (GTDB taxonomy): Bacteria > Patescibacteriota > SICC01 > SICC01 > SICC01 > JALYJZ01. The sequence continues at coordinate 418 of JALYJZ010000065.1, read as the reverse complement.
CCAGATCGCGGAGATGAAGACCGGTGAAGGGAAGACCCTTACTTCGACGCTGCCCGTCTACCTGAACGCACTGGCCGGAAAGGGCGTCCATATCGTCACCGTGAACGAGTACCTCGCCCGCCGCGACACCGAGTGGATGGGGCAGATCTACCAGTTCCTCGGCCTCTCGGTCGGGAACATCTACCACGACCAGGCAAACGACGAGAAGAAGGCCGCCTATGCCGCCGACATCACCTACGGTACCAACAACGAGTTCGGCTTCGACTACCTGCGCGACAACATGGTCGGCACGATCGACCAGGTCGTGCAGCGCGAGCTCGGTTTCGCGATCGTGGACGAGGTCGACTCAATCCTGATCGACGAGGCCCGGACCCCGCTGATCATCTCCGGCCCCGCCGACGAGTCCGGTGACCTCTAC
>JALYJZ010000064.1 GCA_030775025.1 bacterium | reverse complement strand
AGACCCGCCAGCCGAACGGCAGCAGGTTGTAGATGCCGGCACCGAGTTGATCGATGAAGCCGCCCTGGATTAGGTACGCCGCGTTTACCGAATCCGCGTCGGCGGGACGTTCGCGCAGCGGTTTGGTGAGGCTTTGGGAAAGGCGCATAGTACTCGGTTACTACCTGATGATATCGAAATACGTGATGAAGAGTATCAGGCCGATCAGGAATGCGAACCCGGCGGCGTGGACCCATTGTTCGATCCGCGGACTGACGGGCTTGCCGCGGCGGAGCTTTTCGATACCGACGAAGACCAGCCGGCCGCCGTCGAGCGCCGGGATCGGGAGCAGATTGAAGATCGCCAAGCTCAGCGAGATGATCGCCACGAACCGGAGCAGCACGAGCGCCCCGAGGTCCAGGACCTCCCCCGTCAGCTTGGCGATGCCCACCGGTCCGGCCACGCCCGCCGGAACGGATCCTTGCGTGAAGATACCGGCGAATACCCCACCGACGGCTGCCAACGTGAGGATGGTGATCGCGACGATTTCCTTGAGCGCGACCCAGGGCGCCACCCACCAGGGGTAATCCAGGCTTTGGTAATTATCCGTCGGGCCGATGCCGACCTTGCCGGCCGCCGCGCCGTCCGCTTCGGGAGTGACCGTCAGGGTCCGGGATTGTCCGTCGCGGGCTATCGTGACGGCGGTGGGCTCACCGGCGCGTGCCGATAGCAACGCAGGCACTTCGACCTGGCAGCGTACCGCTTGCCCGTCGATCCGCTGGATCACGTCACCGGAGCGGATTCCTGCTTGGGCGGCCGGACCGCCTTCGGAAACCGCTGCGACGGTCACATTGTTCTTGAAGGAGGCACCGGGGATGTCGTCAGCACACAGGGCGATCGGCGGCATCTTGAAGAGGAACCCGATCGTCAGCAGCACGAACGCGAGCAATGCGTTCATCGCGACGCCGGCGACCAGGACCCGCGCCCGTACGCCGGTCGATTTTGATGCGAAGGAACGCTTGGATTTCCGCTCCTCGCCGTCCTCGCCGAGCATCTTCACGAACCCGCCGATCGGCAATGGATAGATCGAGTAGGTCGTGTCGCCGCGTTTGACCGCGAAAATCCGCGGCACGAGCGGTAATCCGAATCCGAATTCCTCCACCTTGATGCCGTTTCGCCGGGCTACCCAAAAATGGCCGAACTCGTGCGCGACCACCAATACGCCGATGATCAGGAGGAACGCGACGATGGTCAGGAGCGTGTCCACACCGGCCGCCTAGGTCCCGAACCGGCGACCACGGGCCGTGAAGTCCTTGAGCGCGTCGGCCAGGTCCTCCGGCCGGAAGTCGGGCCACTGTTTCTTGGTGAAGTACAACTCGGCGTAGGTGCCCTGCCACGGCATGAAGCCGGACAGGCGCTGTTCGCCGCTGGTCCGGATGATCAGGTCCACGTCGGGAAGCTCCGGATCGTAGAGTGCCTGCGCGAAGCTCTCCTCGGTGATCTCGTGCGGCTTCTTGCCCGCGAGCTTCTTGGCCGCTTCGACCAATTCCGCCCGTCCGCCGTAGGAGATGGCCAGCGTGAACGTCATGCCGGTGTTGTCCTTGGTGCGTTCCGTCGCTTCCGCAATCACCTTTTGCAGGTGCTCAGGGAACCGTTCGGTCTGACCGATCGCCTGCACGCGGATGTTCGCGTGGTTCAGTTCGTTGATCCGGTTGCGGATGCCCCGCTCGAAGAGTTTGAAGAGGTATTCGACTTCGGCCGGACTGCGGTTCCAGTTCTCCGTGGAGAATCCCCAGGTCGTAAGATACTTCACGCCCTGCTCCGGCGCGGCCAGCACTACCGGCCACAGCGCCTTGTAGAGGCCGTGCCAGTGGCCCTTCATCGTCGGCAATCCGCGCCGTTTGGCCCAACGGCGGTTGCCGTCCAGGATCACCGCGACGTGCTTGGCTTCGGATGTTTTCATACGGTCATTAATTCCGTGCGTTTGGCTTCGGCCATGGATTCAAGTTCAGATTGGACCTTTTTGACTTCATCGTCCACTTGTTTCTTGTGGCGGTTCAGTCGGTCCTCGGGCAGGTCATCCCGTTCCGCCGTGGCGATCTTGTCGTGACGGATCCGGCGGAGCGACACTTTCGCCGCTTCCAGCTTCTCCCCGACCACCTTGGTCAGATCCTTGCGTCGTTCTTCCGTGAGCGGCGGGAGCGTGAACCGGATCTGTTGGCCGTCGTTGTTCGGCTGACCGTCCAGGTTGGCGCCCCGGATCGCCTGTTCGATCGCGCCCAGCATGCCCTTGTCCCACGGGGCTACGAGGATCGTCGTGGCCTCGGGTACCGAGAGCTGGGCCAGGCTCCGGAGCGGCTGCGTGGAACCGTAGGCATCGACGGAAATGTCGGCCAAGATGTCCGGGTTGGCCCGACCGGTCCGGATCGCGGCCAGTTCGCCCTGCAAGAACCCGACGACCTGTTTGAAGTCCGGATCAGCCATGTTCCCCGAGTGCGTACCGGGTGAACCGGGTCACCCGGATGTTCTCGCCAAGGCTGGCGATCGCCGCCTGGACGACCTGCTCGACGGTTTGCTTCTCGTTCTTAATGAAGGGTTGCGCCAGCAATGTCTCGGGATCCTTCGGGTTCCCTGCGGCGATCTGCATGGCGAGTTCCTGAGCCAGTGTCCGGAAATCGTCACCGCGGGCGACGAAGTCGGTCTCGCAAAGCAGCTCCAGGAGGACACCGATCTTGCCTTCGCCATGGATGTAGCTATGCACGACCCCTTCGGCCGTTTCGCGCTCCGCCTTCTTGGCAGCCTTGGTCAGGCCGCGCTCCTTGAGCAGACCCTTGGCCTTGGCGCCGTCACCGGCCGCGTCTTCCAATGCCCGTTTGGCATCCATGATGCCGGCGCCCGTATCGGCGCGGAGTTTCTGGACGTCGGCGGCCGATACGCTCATGCGGTCTTCGACTCCTTGGGTGCGAGGGCGGTTCCAGACGTGGTCTTCTCGCGTTCCGCCTCCTTGGCAGCGGCTTCTTTCGCGGCCTTGGCGGAGCGTTGGTAGGCCTCCTTGCCGGTCGATATTGAGGACGCGATCGCTGAAACGATCAGGCTGATCGCCGAGACCGCATCGTCGTTGCCGGGAATCGGATGGTCGATGCCCGTCGGGTCCGCGTTCGAGTCCACGACCCCGATGACGGGGATGCCGAGCTTCTTCGCTTCCGCGACAGCCCACTTTTCACGGGCGACATCGCTCACGAACAATGCCTCTGGGTGCGATTCGAGTTCGGCGGCACCGCCGAGGGTATTCTCGAGCCGATCCAGCTCGCGTTGTTTCATGGCCTGCTCGCCCTTGGGAAGCTTGTCCCATTCCCCCGCCTCTTTGCCGCTCCGGAGCTTCTGGAGCTGTTCGATCCGGCGGCGGATGGTCTCGAAGTTCGTGAGGAACCCGCCGAGCCAGCGCTCGGTCACGTACGGCATGCCGATCCGTTCGGCGGCGGCACGGATGACGTCTTTGCCTTGCCGCTTGGTGCCGACGAACAGCACCGTACCGCCATCCTTGGCGACACGTTCGGCGAACGCCTGGGCCTCGTGGAGGTACCCCAGCGTCTGCTCCAGGTCGATGATATGCACGCCGCTGCGCTCTCCGAACAGGAACGTCGCCATCTGGGGATTCCAGCGGCGGGTCTGATGCCCGAAGTGGACACCGGCTTCCAGGAGTGATTTGAGCGTGATATCGGTCATAGGGCTTCTTTACCTCCCCCGCCGTGCTCCCGTGCGGGAGAGAAGCGTATCGCGGGGTGCGTGATGTTCCTACTATACCGGGGCGCATGGCGGGCGGGCAAGCCGCGGTATCCGGGTGTTAGAGTAGCGGTAGGGCCCGGGCGTGCGTTTTGGGCGGTATCACGGGTATACTGGTGGGTATGCAACAGAGCATCCATCCCACGTAC